>CAIWKX010000076.1 GCA_903913315.1 uncultured Bacteroidota bacterium
ATGCAAGCATCAAAGAAATGGACAATGTCTATTCAAAATTGGAGAGCTGCGATGAACAGGTTTGAAATAGAATTCGGTGAACGCTTGAGTGTTCACCGATAAACCCGCCGTTAATTTACACAGATTTATTTACAGGCTCTTAAAATCTAAAAAAACACGACTTGTAATAAAATCCGTAGTGAGAATTTTGTATCATTTTGATACAAGTTGAGGAGTAGGGCGGTTTTACTCTTGTAATTATGAGAGTATGCTTTGTTGACCATTTTCAAACCATGAAAGGTCTAAACCGTTACGCAACAAAATAGACTTTGCTGACACTAATCCTATCTCTCGACCTTTTTCCAGATACTTTGACAGCGTATTTGCATCTTCACTAAAAATGAAATCTATGCTTTCACAATCACATTGAGATATCAATTTGTAATCGTCCTTTACCTGAACACGATCATCTCCAGCATCCCTATTCATCTGCCGAATCACAATTCCGCATCGCATTGCATGGTCCACGTTAAAAGGTAAAACAATAAAGTTTCTTAAGGGCAGATCGTTAATTGCCTGTTTAACCTGAAATTCAGAAATAACAATTGTCGATAAATACATCGAAATTTTTCGGGCTATGCATTCCTTGTAATACGCAATTGCAACTTGATGATTAGGACGATTAGGATCGCTAAATGTAATCAAAAAACTTGTGTCTAGGAGTACACTGTTCAATGTAAGCCTCCACGAATGTCTTCAACCCAAGCCGTTGGATTTGAAATATCACTCCAAGCTACTTCACCTCTTCTTGTAAGCTTAATTAAATCATCTTCTTTAAAGCTAGGCGAGTAATCTAAAAACTCCAGTAAAGTTGCGTTTCTTATTTCACGAGTAGAGACATTGTATTCAGCATTTATTCTTAGCATTGCTGGTTTATAAAGTCGATTTATTGAGTCATTGCGTAGTGCTTCTCGATCTGCTTTTACGGTAAGCGTTTTACCATTGGGGTATTTGATATGTATATTTGGATTGGTTGACCCTCCCAAATCTTGTATTTCACCCCTGATGTACCTCTCTACTCTGACCCATTGATCTGCATCGTCTGAATGGAAATCAGTGTCGGAGTTTATTTGAATTGATTTATCCAATTTTTTTGAGTGAATGTGATATGAGACACCGCTTAAATTTCTTGTTTGTTTTTGCCATCCTTCAATAATTTCTTTACGCTTTGAATCGATATTGTCAAGTAGTTCCGTTGTTGTAAGTCTTTTTAAGTCGTCAAAGAAGTTAGGGGCATTGACAATTGGTGAAGTTACAAGTTGAAAAGATCCTTTCTGGATGGCCACTTCGATGAGTTTTGGATCAATTTCCTTGCCATCTCCCCTTAAGAAAGTAGTTATATCTGCGGTGAATCTGGCTAAATCTGTTAGCCTCACTCTGTCCGGGTTTGCTTCGAACCCAGAAGTGTTATCTAAAAGAGAAAAGGTTACTTTATTATTTTCCATTTGTTCAATTTTAAGTTTTCTATATCTATATTGCTATTTTTTTTTAGAAAATGAAACTATTTTTCCCTTAATTGGCTAAATCTTCCCAATTTCTCGATTTTTTCAATAAAAAGATCAACTTGAGTTGCTGTATTATCTATTAACAGGAAACCATGGCGTTCGAAAACCCTTTAAAATCAACGATTTAGCTTTAAAAAAGACCAACGTGTAATAATTCGTGTAATTGACAACTTGTAACATATTGTTACAAACTGTATTTTTTGAAGTTTTTTTAGAAAACTCCCCATTCAATTGTAATTTATCCAAAAACCCGCACTCAAGGATTTTGACCTTTGTGCGGGTTTTAAGTTTTTTAGCTTGCAATTTTCGGACTTGCAAATTAACCTGAATCTCATTATGGTTATCGGTTGTCCATTTACCAAAATGAAAACATACTGTGCTTATGAAAAAAAAATTAACACAGATCAGGTAGCCAAAAAAAGTCAACCCTTTTACTCCTTACAAAAGATTCGTCGAGATAGGGCAAAAAACGCACTAACTGAAACAAAAATTAGATTAGAAGTCGCTTCAAGGGAATTAAGCAAATTTATTGAGCAGTTTCTTATTGCAAAAACCGATGCTGAAAAAGCAAATGTTATAAATCAATGTATAAGGTACTTGGCTCAAAATTCTGTCAGTAATCTACAATTATCTCAACTAGCCAATTGTCAAAGCGAATTGGCTCAGCTGGGGGCACTATATTTGGATTCTAAGTGAGCAGTGTATCAAGATGTCACGGATCGCTTAATGGATCCACTTTAGCCCCCAATTCTCGTCTATTTCGGTTCTTATCAACCCCGCCATACTGTTCCTTTTGTATTACAGAGGGGCAGCTATGGCAAACCGGAGAATCGAGATG
>CAIWKX010000077.1 GCA_903913315.1 uncultured Bacteroidota bacterium
CCATGTTTAATATTTTGAACCGCAAGCGGATTAAAATAACTTTTTCCGTAGGCTAAATGATAAATAGCATCGAGCACATTGGTCTTACCAACGCCGTTTTTTCCAACAAAACAATTGATTTTGGCATCAAAATCATACGTTGCTTCCGAAATATTTTTATAATTGAATAAAGAAATTTTTTTTAAAAACATTTGTGATGGCTTACTGATACTACGAAAAGAGATATTTTAATACTTCTTTTTTTAAGAGCGTGCAAATTATTGAAAAATATCGACAAAAATCGCTTTTAAATATGAATAAAAATTTTATTTTTGCGCACACTAAATATAATTCAGAATGGCAACTTATAATAAAAGAGGTTACAAAGCACCAAAAGAGAAAGAAGAAAAAGTAGATGCTAATTTTATCGAAGATACTCCCAATGTGGATGCTAAAGATAGTGCTACTGCAAAAGCATTTGACGCTTTAGACACTACCGCTTCTAGAACAGAAGAGTGGGTTGCTACTAATCAAAAATATATTATGGGCGTTATTGCTGTAGCGGCTTTGGTTACTATAGGATATTTATCATACATAAAATTCATTGTTACTCCAAAAGAAGAAAATGCAACTTCCGATTTATTTGTAGCGCAAACTAATTTTCAATTAGCAACTGATGCAACAGATGTAAAAAAACAAGATTCATTATACAATTTAGTTTTAAAAGGATCTGAAGGAAAACAAGGAGCTCCTGGAATTGCAAGTCAATACTCAGGTACTGATTCTGGTAATATTGCTAATTATTATGCAGGGATAGCGTATTTGAATTTAAAAAAATACGATGATGCCATTACTTATTTAACTAAATTCTCATCTAAAGATGCTTTCCTTGGTGCTATTGCAACAGGAGCTATCGGTGATGCTTGGTCTCAAAAAAATGATGCTAAAAAAGCATTAGAGTTTTATGAAAAAGCTGCACATTTAAATACAAACGATTTTACAACTCCTAAATATTTATATAAAGCAGGTCAAACTGCTTTAGAGATGGGAAATAAAGCAACCGCTTTAAAATATTTCACTGAAATTAAAGAAAAATACGAAGCAACTCCAGAAGCTCAAAACATTGATGCTTTAATTGGATTAGCACAATAATCAGTATTCAGTAGTCAGTGTTCAGTTTTCAGTAACTGTGTCTACTGTGACTGCACAACTGCAAACTAATAAAATGGCTACAGCTAATAAAAATTTATCCAATTACGATAAAAACACAATCCCAAACGCGAAAGACTTTCGGTTTGGGATTGTTGTTTCAGAATGGAATGACCATATCACAGAAGGACTGTATAAAGGAACACTTGAGGCTCTTTTAGATTGTGGAGCGCTACAAGAAAATATCATTCGCTGGAATGTACCAGGCAGTTTCGAATTAGTGTATGGTGCCCAACGCATGATTGTTACCCAACAAGTGGATGTGGTTATCACTATAGGTTGTGTTATTAAAGGAGAAACCATGCATTTCGAATTTGTTTGTGAAGGCGTAACGCAAGGAATCAAAGATTTAAATGTTCAAACCGATGTCCCTGTTATCTTTTGTTTACTAACCGATAATAATGAACAACAATCTATTGATAGAAGTGGTGGAGTTCATGGAAATAAAGGTACAGAAGCCGCTATTGCTGCTATAAAAATGGCCGAATTAAGAAAAATATCAGAAAGTTAATCAATAGCTTTTATGCTTTATTATATAAAACCTATTCTAAACGGAATAGGTTTTTTTATGGAGTCACTTTTTGTAATACTTTTAATTCAAATTGCAATCGTTTATTATATTAATAGAATGATATATCTTACAAAATATACAAAAAGATGCATTTAAACAGATAAAATATACTATTTGACGAATTATTATTATATTTGTTTTACCTATTAATGATGTGAAAAAACAAAAAATGGCCCCAAGCCTATCATAGATTATGAAAACAAGTTTAACTTCGAAAGATTATTTTTTGGAAGGGAAAGTTAACTTTTATAAGAACATATTAAATCAAATACCTGATTTGATATTTCAAGTTACGATTTCCCCCGAAAATGATTTTTATTTCTCGTACTTTAATAAAAGTATGATTAACTTTTTTGAATTAGATGGAGACGAATTAAAAGGAAAACCTATTAATGTAATTAATAGCAGGGTTCATCCTGATGATCGAAAAGTCTTTTTCGAAACACTTTATGCATCTAAGAATAAATTAGAGCCTTGGAGTTGTGAATTTCGTGTCACTATAAATAGTCAGGGTTTACTTTGGTTCAAAGTCGATGCTACTGTTACAAAAGACGTAAATAGTAATGTTATTTTTTACTGTGTATTGACAGACATTACGGATATTAAAAACAGAGAGAGTAAGGTAAAAGAATCACAGGAAAGATGCCAATTTGCTTTGGAAGCCTCCCAAAAAGGAATTTGGGATTATGATTTAAGAACAGGTAAAGTTTATTTTTCTAAAGAATCTCTGCATATTCTTCAACTTGATGAAGAAGACGGTATCACTACCAATGAGCAATGGGATGCTAGAATCCATCCTGATGATTTGATAGATTATTTGAGTAATATCCAATCCCATATCGACAATCAATCGCCATACTTTGAAAATACCAAACGAGTTTTGGCCAAAAATGGGGAATACAAATGGATTTTGAGTATTGGAAAAATTATTGAAAGGGATGAAAACGGAAATCCTCTTCGAATTATCGGAACCCATAATGATGTATCTTTGAATAAATTAAAAGAGAAAGAATTACTAAATAATCTGGATATTATTATCGAACAAAATAATAGATTGTTGAATTTTGCCCATATCGTTTCTCACAATCTCAGATCGCACACAGGTAATTTTAAAATGCTTTTAAATGTAATTGATGAGACGGAAGATGAAGTTAGTAAAGAGGAATGTTTTGGTTATTTAAAAACGACTTCTAATGCGCTATCAGAAACAATAGATCACTTGAAAGAATTAGTTGATATTCACAGCACAATAATTCATAAAAGAGAAGATTTAAATTTAAATATTTTTTTGAATCAAACACTAGAAGTGTTGAGCAAAGAGATAAAAGATAACAAAGTTAAAATTGTTAATAAAATTGGTGAAAAAGAAACTATAAAATTTAATCCTGCTTATCTAGAAAGTTTATTTTTAAACTTTACAACTAATGCTATTAAATACTCACATCCCGATAGAACTCCAGTGATAAACTATTCATCTTCAAGAGAAAATGGAAAAGTGGTTCTGATGATTCAAGACAATGGGTTAGGAATAAACCTTGAAAAGCACGGAGAGAAACTTTTTGGAATGTATAAAACATTTCATAAAAACGATAATGCAAGAGGAATCGGTTTATTTATAACCAAAAATCAAATTGAATCGATGGGAGGGACTATAGAAGTTGAGAGTAAAGTAAATGTAGGTACCACTTTTAAAATAAATTTTAATGAAGAACTTTAATAATGTTTTTGTGGTTGATGATGACTTAGTGTATCATTTTATTATAAAAAAACTATTTTCAAAATGTAATGTTAATGCCAATACCAGTTATTTTTTTAACGGTCTAGAAGCTATAGATGATTTAAAAAATAAAGTTAAAACTGATAATGTTCCCGATTTAATTTTATTGGATATTAATATGCCAGTGTTTGATGGATGGCAATTTTTAGAAGAATTTAAAAAACTAAAAGAAAATTTGACAAAAGAAATTACGGTGTATTTAGTAAGTTCTTCTAATGATATTACCGACTTAAATAAATATAAAGAATACCAAGACGAAGTGAAGAAGTATTATTACAAACCAATGACTCAAGAAGATTTTGAGACAATCTTTGTTCCAAATTAAATAAAAAAAGAAGGGGTATTCATTTGAATACCCCTTCTTTTTTTATTGTTAGTAACTGTTATTTAGCAATATTTACGGCTCTAGTTTCTCTGATTACCGTAATTTTTACTTGACCAGGATACGTCATTTCCGTTTGAATCTTTTGAGAGATTTCAAAAGATAAGTTAGAAGCCATATCGTCACTTACTTTTTCGCTTTCTACAATAACACGTAGTTCACGTCCAGCTTGTATCGCATAAGCACTTTTAACACCATTAAATCCAAAAGCAATTTCTTCTAGATCTTTCAAACGTTGGATATAAGAATCTAAAACTTGACGACGAGCACCAGGTCTAGCTCCTGAAATAGCATCACATACTTGGATGATTGGAGAAATTAAATATTTCATTTCTATTTCATCGTGGTGAGCTCCAATAGCGTTACACACTTCTTCTTTTTCTCCATATTTTTCAGCCCATTGCATTCCTAACAATGCGTGAGGTAAATCACTTTCTGCATCAGGAACTTTACCAATATCGTGTAATAAACCAGCACGTTTTGCCAATTTAACATTCAAGCCTAATTCGGCAGCCATGATTCCACAAAGTTTGGATACTTCTCTAGAGTGTTGTAATAAGTTTTGTCCATAAGAAGAACGGTATTTCATTCTTCCCACTACTTTTATCAATTCAGGATGCAATCCGTGAATTCCTAAATCAATAACAGTTCTTTTTCCAACCTCAATGATTTCATCATCAATTTGTTTCGCTGTTTTAGCAACCACTTCTTCAATTCTAGCAGGGTGGATACGTCCATCTGTTACTAATTTATGTAATGATAAACGAGCAATTTCTCTTCTAACAGGGTCAAAACAAGAAAGGATAATAGCTTCCGGCGTATCATCTACAATGATTTCAACACCAGTGGCAGCTTCGAGGGCACGGATATTTCTTCCTTCACGCCCAATAATTCTTCCTTTTACATCATCCGATTCAATATTGAAAACAGAAACGCAATTTTCAACTGCTTCTTCTGTTCCAACACGTTGAATCGTGTTGATGATTACTTTTTTAGCTTCTTGCTGTGCGGTAAGTTTAGCTTCTTCAATGGTTTCTTGAATATGAGCCATAGCCTTAGTTTTAGCTTCCGCTTTCAAGCTTTCAACTAATTGTTCTTTAGCATCCTCAGCAGATAAACCAGAAATCACTTCCAATTGCTCTACTTGACTTTTATGCATTTTTTCAACTTCTTGATGCTTTTTATCAAGCATTTCTATCTTAGAAGTATATTCATTCGTCTTAGCTTCGTAATCGTCGTTTACCTTTTTAGCTTTTGCTAATTCGCTAGAAACTTGTGATTCTTTATCTCTAATTCTTTTTTCAACTTCAGCCATTTTTTTATCTTTCGATAAAATTTCTTTTTCATGCTCAGATTTCAGTTCTAAAAACTTTTCTTTAGCTTGAAGTAGCTTGTCTTTTTTGATGTTTTCAGCTTCTAAATTGGCATCTTTCAAAATGGAGGTAGCCTCTTTCTTGGCATTTTTAACCAGGTTGGAAACATTGCTTTTTTCGAGCATTTTTGCAATGGCAAAACCTCCAGCAATTCCAGCTATAACGGCGATAATTATTAATAGTGTAGTACTCATGTTTGTTAAAATTTATGTATAAAAAAACCTACATTAATTGCTTGAATAAACTCGTAAGGACAAGTTTTGAGCTAACTCGCTGTTCAAGTTTCCCAACTGAATGGGCTTACTTTAGTGGCGACGATTTACTCATTTTAATTTGTTAGTGTTGAGTTTACCAAAAATGAACTAATGTAGGCAGTATTTTTAGTCTATTTGTAAGAACGTTTTTTCTTTATTATTTGTTGAGATACTCGTCTAATAAATTATTGAGTTTTGTTAATCGTTCTATTGATTCTGTTCCATCAATAGCATTTTCAACATTTTTTTGCTCCATTTGTGAGGCAAATTGTAATGCACACATGGCTAATACATCTTGTTTATCACGAACGGCATAATTTTCTTCAAATTGCTTAATCATAGCATCAATTTTTTTGGAAGCGCTTCTCATTGCTTCTTCTTGAGACATGTTTACCGTTAATGGATAAACTCTGTCTGCAATTGATATCTTAATTTTAAGCTTTTCATCCATAGTTTTAATCTGCTAGCTGCGCTATACAATAATCAATTTCACGAATTAATGAATTTATTTTAAGCTTTGTATCCCTTTTGTTTTCTTCACTGCCTAATAATGAATTCGCCATTTTTAATGATTCAAAATCTTTTTTTAACGTGTCAATAGTTAAATTTTGATTTTGTAATGTAGCCGCAGAAACTTTTATTTCTTGTTGTAACGCTTGATTTTTCTGTTCCAAATGGTTGATTTTCCCAACCAATTTTTGAATCTTATTTTCAAGAGTATCAATTATTTCTGCAATTTCACTCATCTATGACAATATTCATTACTTAATCTTACAAATTTATAATTCCTATTCTATTAAAGCAATGTTTTTTGTTAAAAATTATTTATTTTTTTTAAATCAATCTAATAATTTGTTTAGTAGTAAGTTATCATTCTGTTTTAGAATTTTTTGTAGTTGTTAACTTTTTTATATCTTAGCAAAAACCTTACAGAATGAAATTTCTATATTTTTTAGTACTATTTAGTTCTTTGGCATTCGCACAAAATCAATACCCAAAAGATTATTTCCAATTGCCTTTAGAAATTCCGATGCAATTGTCAGGTAATTTTGGAGAACTGCGTCCGAATCATTTTCATGCTGGGTTTGATTTTAAAACGAATCAAGTAGAAGGATTAAGTGTTCATGCCTCAGCCGATGGTTATGTGTCTCGAATTAAAATTTCTACTGCTGGTTATGGAAAAGCAATTTATATTACGCATCCCAATGGTTACACCACAGTGTATGGTCATCTTCAAAAAGCGATGGGAGTAATTCAAGATAAAATTATTGAGTTGCAATATCAAAATAAAAGTTACGAAGTTGAAGCGTATTTTAAACCGGGTGAAATCCCTATTAAAAAAGGAGAAATAATAGCTCTCTCTGGAAATACGGGTGGATCAGAAGGACCTCATTTACATTTTGAGTTTCGGGATTCTAAAACCGAAAAGATTATCAATCCCTTATTCTTTGGTCTGGATTTAAAAGATGATAGAAACCCAATTGTGTCTAATGTTTTAGTCTATCCTATTGATAATACTTCTATTGCTAATGAATCGAAAAGACCAATTTTGTTGAGTCTATCGTTACAAAAAGACGGCTCCTATTTAGCTGAAAAAGTTCTAGCTACTGGAAAAATTGGTTTTGGAATTAGCGCTGTAGATTTTGATAATGTGTCTTATAATCCCAATGGAACTTATAAAACACAATTGATATCTAACGGAAAAACTATTTTTGAATATGAGTTTAATGAAATGGTTTTTGATGAAGCAAGATATGTAAATGCGCTTATAGATTATTCCAGATATAAAAAAACACACCAACGGGTGCAAAAACTTTTTATGAGACAAGCTTACAATTGGAGTAATATTTCTCAAAATGTAGATAATGGCATCATCAATGTAACTCCCAATTTTTCAAACATTCAACGAATTGAGGTTTCTGATTATTTCCAAAATAAGACTGTGATAAACATTCCAGTTGAATATTCTACCAAAAAAGCAATTGTGAATGAAGAAATAAAACCCACTCCTTATTTCATAAAGGCAAAAGTAGAAGCTAATTTTGAAAAAGACAATGTGTCTGTTTTATTTCCTGCAGGTACTTTTTATGATGACTTCTATTTAAATTTTGATGTCAAAAACGATATTCTTTACCTTCATGAAGATGTGGTTCCCGCACATTCCAATTTTACAATCACTATTGAGGATACAAAATCATCTGCAGAAGATCGAAAAAAAATGTTCATTGCTTCTTTATATGGAAATAAATGGAATTACAATACAACAAAAGTGGTAGGTAATGCGTTTGTATGTAAAGCAAAAACATTAGGACAATTTAAATTGGTTAAAGATACCGTTGCGCCAAAAATTACAATAGCAAAAAGTATTGAAAATAAATGGCTTACAGGGGTTAAAAATATTCAATTAACTATAGCTGATGATTCCTCTGGGGTGAAAACCTATAATGGATACCTAAATGACAAATGGGTTTTGTTTGAATATGAACCTAAAACAAAAAAAATAACACATACTTTTGATGATGCATTGTTGCTTGAAGGGCAAAATAAATTGAAGGTTGTAGTGACCGATAATGTTGGAAATTCTACTATCTTTGAAACTCAATTTTTCAGAAGTCAAAAAAAATAACATCCTTTGAAAACAAAAAATAAATTTTTATTCCTCCTTTTTTTACTGTTTACTTTTGTAACATTTGCCCAATCATCTAAAGTAACGGGTATCGTTTTAGACGAAAATAAAAACCCTGTAGAGGGCGTTAATGTAAGCTATCTAAGTAAATCTTCCATAACAGATTCTAATGGTTTTTATGTGATTGAAGTGCCTTCCAATAAAAAAGTAGTTTTGGTTTACACGCATGTTGCATTAAAAAGTATTACGGCAACTTTTCAATTAAAACCCAATGAAGTTTTAGAATATAATCCTGTAATTAATAATAAAGAAAATCAATTGGGAGATGTAATTATTACTAGTAATAAACGCAGAATTTCAGGAATAATAAGCATTGAACCAGAAGTAGTTC
>CAIWKX010000078.1 GCA_903913315.1 uncultured Bacteroidota bacterium
GTCAACTGCTTGAGAGAATCCAAATTGTGCTACTAATAAAAATGTGAAGGTTAAAATAAGTTTTTTCATTTTTGAAGTTTTAAATTTTTTATAAATATATTGTTTTGTGTTAATTTACCAAAATTAATCTGAATTATTTTGTGAACTCAAAATTCATTTAGGGAAAAGCACCACTTTTAAAATAAAAAATTAGACACAAATTTCACGAATCAACAGTAATTTGAATGCTACGTTATTGCACGAATTTGCTAATGACCTATAATATTTGTACATTTAATTTTTATAATCACAAGAATCTGTGTTAATTCGTGCAATTCTTATCAAAAATAACTTATAGGTTTGTACTATAAATTTATTTGTACTATAAAAGCTCCAGAGCTTTGTTGGATTGCGCCAAGGGCTTGTTCGATTGAGCCAACCCTTTGTTCGATTGCGCCAATGCTTTGTTCAATTTGGACAGTGTTTTCTTCTCTTTATAGAATTTGTGTAAACTCCAAAAATTGCTTACTATTAATGATGAAACTTTGCAAAAGAAAAAACCTAACTAGCCCCGATAGTAATGGAAATAAAAAAATCCAGTGTTTGGATTTTTTTATTGTAATGGATAGCGGGAACATGGATTGCTGATAAATACTAAGCCATTCGCTTCTTATATTAATGGTTTCGTAAACTATTTAATCTTTGAATTTATGTCCTATTAGAGTTTAATAAAAAACCCGTTGACTGTGCTCGTACTTATTTTAGTTTATTTAAAATTGTCTTTTTCGCTTCAAACAAAAAAGTTTGATGGGCTTCTAACAAAGTTTAAGGGATATTTAAATATTTATGCGTTTGCAAAGATACTCTCCATTTTGGATTATTCATGACATAGTCTACAATAAGCGGTGTCATCTCTTCTTTCTTACTCCATTCGGGTTGCAGAAAAAGAATCGCCTTTGGATTCACTTTTTCAGCTTGTTCTTCAGCAAAGATAAAATCGTGTTTGTTATAAATTATCACTTTAAGTTCATTTGCTATTTGATAGGCACTTTCAACGGGTAATTTATTCTTTTTGGGAGAAAGGCAAAACCAATCCCAATCGCCAGTCACTGGATAGCAGCCTGAAGTTTCAATATGGACACGAAGGTTTTGTACTTTTAATTTTTGTGTCAGCGGATTCATGTCCCATGTTAATGGTTCACCGCCTGTGATGACCACTGTATCAGCATATTTATTGGCATTTTCAACAATTAAATCAATTGCTGTGGGTGGGTGAAGTTCCGCATTCCAGCTTTCTTTAACGTCGCACCAATGGCAACCCACATCGCACCCACCTATTCTAATAAAATAAGCTGCTGTACCGGTATGAAATCCTTCCCCTTGTATGGTATAAAATTCTTCCATTAAAGGTAACATTTGACCTTTATCAACGGCAAGTTGTATTTCTTTATTCAGCATGCTATTTTTCTCTTATGTAAATATCAATAGGAACTCCAGAGAAATCCCAGTTTTCACGAATTTTATTTTCAAGGAAACGTTTATATGCTTCTTTGACATATTGTGGCATATTAGCAAAAAACACAAATTGAGGTGTTGGTGTTGGCAATTGCATGCAATATTTAATTTTTACATATTTCCCTTTTAGCGCAGGTGGTGGGTGATTTTCAATAATTTTCAACATATAATCGTTGAACTTGGAAGTTGAAATTCGTTGTGCTCGGTTTTCGAATACTTTTACCGTTTCTTCCAGTGCTTTTAGTAGCCTTTGTTTGGTTAATGCCGAAACAAAAAGGATAGGCACATCTGTAAATGGTTGCAACTCTTCGCGGATTTTATTCTCGTAATCACGTGTTGACATGGTATCTTTTTCAACCAAATCCCATTTATTTACTAAAATCACCACTCCTTTTCTATTTTTTTCTGCTAACCAGAAGATGCTTTGATCTTGCCCTTCAAATCCGCGAGTGGCATCGATAATTAAAATACAAACATCTGAATGTTCAATGGCTCGAACAGAACGCATAACCGAATAAAATTCTAAATCTTCTTTTACCTTGGCTTTTCTACGAATTCCGGCGGTATCAACAAGATTAAATTCAAATCCGAAACGATCAAATTTGGTATCAATGGAGTCCCTAGTGGTACCGGCAATATCAGTTACAATATACCTGTCTTTTCCAATTAAAGCGTTGATAAAACTTGATTTTCCAGCATTAGGACGACCTACAACTGCAAATCTTGGTAATATTATTTCTTCTTGAGTTGGCTCAGGTTTTATTGGAAATGCATCAATTAATGCATCCAACAAATCACCCGTTCCACTTCCTGAAATACTAGCGAAAGTAAAATATTCTCCCAATCCCAAATTATAGAATTCTACAGCGTCTTTTTCACGCATGGAATTATCCACTTTATTCACAGCTAATAAGACAGGTTTCTTCACCTTACGAAGTAACTTTGCAACTGCATCATCCATTGGAGTAATTCCTTCCTCAACGTCAACAACAAAAATAATTACGTCTGCTTCATCAATAGCTAATTCTACTTGTTTACGGATTTCTGCTTCAAAAACATCATCACTACCACGAATGTACCCGCCCGTGTCAATAACAGAAAATTCTTTTCCATTCCATTCGCTTTTTCCGTAGTTTCTATCTCTGGTAACACCAGAAACCGAATCTACTATAGCTTCTCTTCTTTGTATCAGCCTATTGAAAAGGGTTGATTTCCCTACATTAGGTCTTCCTACTATCGCAACAATGTTATTCATAATGATTTTAAAATAAGCTGCAAAGGTACTACTAATTTTATTTTTTTATACTTTAGTACTATAGTAATGGCAAAAAAATTACAATTACCACTATTTGAATTATAATTACACTATGGAACTTGATAATAATGTAGTGCTACGTCCGCGTTTTCATAAAGATGTTGATTTAACATTTTCTGAAATTATTGCAAATGCAACCAAAATAAAGGAAGAAGTTAAAGAAGATTATCGCGTAAAAATATCTGATCATCATATTTTTCTATTCATTATTCTAGCCAAAAGGCGATACTACTCACCCCATTTGCACATACAAGTAATAGAAAAAGAAGATAAAACTGTCCACTTAAAAGGATTGTTTGGTCCCGATCAAACGGTATGGACGTTTTTTATGTTTTTACATTTTATAGTAGCCGGAATCTTTTTAGTTTTTGGAATGTTTGCCATTTCAGATGGGATGCTGAAAACTTCCGTTATTAAAGATTTACTTATTTCAGGTTTGATGGTTGTTATCTGGTTCTTACTTTATTTTATTGCTAAACAAATACGATACCATGGTCGACATCAAATTATGGAATTGATACGCTTGTTTTTACGAATTGTAGAACATGAGGAAGGAAATAAAAAAGCAGAAGTTACTTCTTAAAACAACATTAAACTCTACTTTTGGTTGTAACCGAATCGTCTTAATTGGAATTGATTATTTCTCCAGTCTTTGTTGACTTTCACGAACATTTCAATGTGAATTTGCTTTCCGAAAAATTTTTCTAAATCTTCTCTTGCTTGTATTCCAACACGTTTTAGTGCTGCCCCTTTATGACCAATAATGATTCCTTTTTGAGTCTCTCTTTCCACCATAATAACCGAACGAATTCGTATGATTTTTTCGTCCTCAATAAATTCTTCGGTTTCAATTTCTACTGCATAAGGAATTTCTTTATCATAATTTAAAAGAATTTTCTCTCGTATCGTTTCATTCACAAAGAAACGTTCAGGTTTATCGGTTAAAGCATCTTTCGGATAATAAGCGGGTGATTCTGGCAATAATTCCAAAATTCTTGAAAAAACTTCTTTAACATTAAAATTTTCTAATGCTGATATCGGATATATTTCGGCATTAGGTACTTTTTCTTTCCAAAGTTCAATTTGCTGTTCTAATTGAATTTGGTCTGATTTATCAATTTTGTTCAATAGCAGTAATACAGGAATTTTAGCATGTACGATTTTATTAAAAAAAGCCTCATCTTTCAGTTCTTGTTCCCCTATTTCCACCATATAAATCAAAACATCGGCATCTTCAAAAGCAGATTTCACAAAATCCATCATTGATTTTTGCATTTCATAAGCAGGTTTGATAATTCCAGGAGTATCAGAAAGAATCACTTGAAAATCGTCTCCATTCACAATCCCTAGAATTCTGTGGCGCGTTGTTTGCGCTTTTGAGGTGATAATTGATAATCTTTCACCAACAAAAGCGTTCATTAATGTTGATTTCCCAACGTTTGGATTCCCTATGATGTTTACAAAACCGGCTTTATGCGACATTTATTTTAATTTAATTTGATGCAAAGGTAGTCATATCAAGTCAATAGTAGAAATAAAAGATTTTTTTACTTATTTTGTTGTGAGTATCAATAATCATTGTATATTTGCACTCGAAACATCGCGGGATAGAGCAGTAGGCAGCTCGTCGGGCTCATAACCCGAAGGTCACAGGTTCGAGTCCTGTTCCCGCTACTAAAGAGGACCCATCCCATTTTTGAGGATGGGTTTTTGTTTTTTCAAAACTATAACTTTCTGAAATACATTTAGTTAATTCAAATAAAGCATTCGTTTTTGATGTTAGATATTTTCTATTTTGGATTGAATAATGAAACCCTTCTGGAAACATTAAATATTGAAACTTTCTTTTCTGTGTGTATTCCAAAGAATCGTAGAATTTACTAGGGTTTTGAGCGATTTTTAAAAAATATTTTATAGCATTTTCGTTGTTCGATTTTTTTGTTGGTAAAAAATCAAGTTCTTTTGTTTTTTCAATAATAGCCTCATTAATTTTTTTGCTTTGTCTTTCAAAAATATCTTTTGAAATTTCATTTATTGCATAACGATATTCCATAGTATCATAACTCTTTTTAAACTCATTTAGTTCTATGGATGCTAGTCTTTTTTTCTCAGACAAATCAGACATTTCAGTATCAATTATTTTTTTCAATTGTGCAACAAACAAATCTTTTAATTCGTGTGAAAATTTAAATTCATCTATTACCTCTTTAAATTGGTCATGAAGTCCAACTCTTTTAGAATTTTTTGAACTAGCAGCATTGACCGTTTTGCCGCAAGAGTTACATTTATAATAATATATATTTCTACTTTTATTTAAATAGGCTGTCATTGTATCGTTACAATCAGAGCACATAGCAAATTTTGGCACTAAAGGAGTTTCTTCCTTACCGCTGATTTTTACGATACCGAATTGTTTTGAACCTGCAAGGATACGCTGTAGCTGATTATATTCTTTTATTGATAATAAAGGTTCCCATGAACCTTTGATATACTTACCTTCTAATAATGAATTAGAAATTCGACCTGTGTAAAACTGATTCCTCCAAATTTCAGAAATTCTTTGTTTCTTAATTTTCATCCCTTTTGAATCCAACCATTTCAGAATCTCAGCATCTGTGAACGATTTGTAAATTTTCATTTTGAATGCTTCCTTTAACAACTTTCCTTCATTATTAATTTTAATTTCTTGAAAGGCTTGAACTTTAGTAGGATCAGAAACCCTTGGTCCAAAATGGTCATACCCCCTTGGAGATTTCCCAAATACTTTTCCATTTTCTAATGCATTTATTAAACCTGGAATCACAGTATCTTGACGATTGAAATTTTCCTTTTGAGCATATAGTAGTTGAGTTGAAAATTCGTTTTCTGCTCTTTCATTAAATGTATGGTTATCAGTACTGATAGAGTAAAGGTAAACATTAAACTCTTTTCTTAATTTCACAAAGAGTTGAATATGTTCTGCTCCTGCTCTACCAAATCTACTTGGTGACCATATCAGAATCATTTTGGGGCGTTTTGAAACACAAGTATTTTTTATCTTATTCATAAGCTCTTTTAGCGTACTTTGGGTGTTAATCCTTTTAGAACTTTCATATTCCGCATCAAATTCTTGAGTTATGATTAACTGGTTTTCTTTCGCGAATGATTTTATTTTGTTTACTTGAGTTTCAATACTCCCGTTATTTACAAATTGATCTTTTGTGGAGACTCTTGTGTAAGACCAAACAATAGCATTTTTAAAATCGTTGAGCGTTAAATTATTCTTTTTCATTTTTATATTGTTCAAAAATTATTCTAGTCAATTCATACAATTGTTTTGAAAATTCAAAGGAATCTTCCTCTGATAATTTATTTTTTAATGCAGGAACTATTTTTATCAATTCTTCATAATTTAAAAAATAGTCCTCTTCATCTGATAATAACTTTTTTTGGTCCATACCGTATCAGGATATTCACGGGCTGGAATTTCAGGAACCGATTCGGTTTTACAATTGACATGTTCTTATGTTGTAATAGTTATTTTAAAGTTACCTTGAGCTCTTTTCTCAATCATTAGTTTTGAGCCTAAAGGCAATTTATTTGTTAGGAAAAAATGTGCTAATTCTTCTGCATTTTTATGTTCCTCGGTAATTTTAACAATTTTTGGTAAACCATTTTGTTGGACTACAATTTCTAATAGTTTAGGTTTGTCAAAAAATAATACTCTACGAATTTGGTTTTCTACAGATGATAAATATTCTAAATCTTTACTGCTTTTCCCAATTTCAATTCCAACCAACTTTGTAATTAGTGGAAGAAAAGGAATAACTACTAAAGTTTCACCAAAATATAAATTGTTCAAATCTGCGGTCAGCCCAACATTGCTAAAATTAAAAGAATGTTCACCTGTCTTAGGACAATATATCAAGGAAACGACGCTTCTATTTGACATCAAACAACTTTTAAATGCATCTGTAAAAGGATTGATTTCTTTTCTGAAAAGAGTGATCATTATTGGTTCAAATCCTAAATAATTTTCTAGACTCTCTATAGTCACTTTATCTAACTTATTTTCAGCTATAATTTTTTTAAAAACAGAATCAGCATATTTTTCATATAATGGTTTTTTCCAAATATCATAAGACAATTTCTGAAGTCTTTTGGTATCAATTCCTATATTTGACAACTCGTTTATTATTAAAAGCCAAAGTGCTTCTGTCATATCCATAAAGCCTTTTTTTTCCTTCTCTAAAAAAGGAATAATATCACGGTCCTTCCAGTAATTTATTTGTCTTGACGTAATTTCTATGTTTTTAGGCAAAAAGCATTTGTTGGAAATCAAGCTGCCAATTTTTATTAACTCCTCTTTATTCATAACTACAAAGTAATTTAAATTAAATTTATATTTTCCACTTGGTAAATTTAATACTTATTTTTAGATTTGCAAAAAAAATATAGAAATGAAAAAAATAAATCAAAAAAGGTACTCCAATAGAACCTATCCACCAAAGTTATGTAAGAAACCCGATTGCCATTTAGAATTTATTCCAACAGATGGACGACAAATATATTGCAATGCGCAACATCGAATCGATACCAATAATGATAAAAGAAAAATAATTGATGAAATTGAAAGTGATTTCAACAAAAAAGCAAAAAATAATAAAAAAGTATTAATGAAAATTGAAAAAAGTACTCCTTATATAAAATCGGGGACAGTAAATAAATCTCTTTTAGAATATGAAAGTTACGACTTTTCTATTTACCATAGAAAACGAATTGAAAAAAATATAGGTAGAGAAGTCCTAATTTGTTATGATTATGGCTTAATGTTACTCGATGCTTTAAATGAAAATTATAAAATAATAAAATTTTGATACAGATGCAATTTCGAGACCTAACCACTGCAGAGTCATTTCCACTTGCCTATGGGCAAGATTTATTAAAAAACCAATCAGAACATTTTGTAAATAATACTCTTTCTGAAGGCAACTTTGAAGGAGGGTATAATAATATGCCTAGTAACTTCCCTTCGCGTAACGATAATTCACCACTTGTACTAAACTCAAAAAGTCCTCAGTTATTAATTGTAACTTATTTAAAACATCACTGGAGACCGCTGCTGGGTGTTTTAATTATTGGTGGTCTTGTAACGTATGCCTACTTAGAATCAAAAAAAAAAGAGAAAGAAATGAAAAAATCTGATGGATCTAAAATTTCAAAAAACATTTATTTCAGCTTGCCAAAAAAATCAATATAAATCAATGAAAATTGATGAAAATCGATTCAAATAATTGTATTTATTTACAAATCAATACGTAACTATTTATAATTAGTTAATTCGAAACATACTAAGAAAAGCGATGTGAAAATTACGTAAAAAACTAAATTTGGAACATTAAACTATAATATTTCAATAGCCTCTGCTATTTTTAGTTCTATATTATAATAATTAAAATCGTTTGCTGTACCATCTTCTATTTCAATGACATTAATAATACAATCCTTTTGAGGTATTGGTGGGAAAAACAATGAAAAGTATCTCCAATCCTTCTTTGTTTCAAAATAATGATGCATTGGAGCCAAAGGAATATTTTCAGCATTAACCATTGTGTAACGCTGTTTAGTTATTTTATTTTCAATAAAAGTTTCAGGAGCAATTCTAATCCAACCACCGTTGATGTATATGTCTTTAGCTACGTATCCAAAATCTAACTTAGTATATTCGGATGTAACATGGATTCTCAATAAATCTGGATTCGAATAATAATTTTTCATCACCTTTGGGTGAAACATGTAATTTTTTTTTTGATTTTTCATATCAATTATTATTAACTTCTTTAACCAACCATTCTGGTGACAATACAATTATTTCGTTACCATATGAACGCAATACTCTAACCAACTCAACTGTAGGAACAACTTCAATAGAAAAAACACAAAATCCATATTGATTCTTTTTTGCATTTTGACTATGATGGATTGGATAAGATTCAAAATAATTTGTAATTAAAGGTGTAGTTCTAAATAAGACTTTTTGCTTAGGTTGCTTTTCATATGGATAAACGCCATATATATCATTGCAATACATATCAATGTCAGTTTGATTTACTGCAATATATTTTCTTTTTAATGCTATCGGCTCATATATTCTATCAAAACCAAATGTTCTCAAAGAATTATGATATTCTGAATATCCAATAAGATACCAACGGTTATCAAATTCTTTAAGTAATATTGGATGCGAAATAACAGCTTTATATTCTCTTTTTTGAAATGAATAATGTACAAAGGAAATAGGTGATTTGTCTTTGCATGCTGAGAACAAAACATCAAAGTTTTTAAAACCCCTTGAACCATTTACAAAATCAGTTTGAATTAATTTTCTATTTGAATTACTTTCTGGAAAATCTTCCTGATACGTAGTTAATATTTTATCAATTGCCTGTTTGAATCTCACACTAACCTTTGAACCACCAATATTCTGTAAGAGTTCAATTGATTCTTTTATACTTGAAATATCGCTATCAGTAAGTGGGATAGAATTTATAGAATAATTCGGATTTGAATAATAATACCCAAGGTTTTTTCTACAAAAAACAATTGGAGCTTCAAAAACATCAGATTGTTTCATATTTCTGATATCCTTTTCAAGTGTGTCTAAAGAAGGGGTTTTATCTAAACTTCGCTCACAAGCTTCTTGAATATCGAATAAATTAGGATAGGGTCTATATATATTTTTCAACATTTTATCGATAACTCTATACCTACTATAAGCAGATTTTGAAATGTTCATTGTTAATTTTTCTATAAAAATACACAAAAAAATCATTCCGTATAAAGTTTGCGGTTTAGTTATAAATATTTGCTCAGAATTTAATAGTTAGCCTAAAAAATAATACAACAAATTTTAAATAGTTGGATTAAACCTACTGAATTTCAGTTTCAGTTTCAAGTGTTAAAATTGCAACGATTTGGACATACGAATTATCATACAGTTAGACAATCTCATCGTTAATGAGATTACAGGAAGCCCAAAGCAATTGGCTTCTAGACTCTCTATTACAGAAAGAACAGTATATAATTATATCTCATTTATGAAAAAAGCTTTGAACGCTCCAATTGTTTATGATTATCATAGAATGTCCTATGTATATAATAATGATTGTGAATTTAAATTTATTCGTTAAAAAATAAGTGGAGTTCAGAACCCACTTTAAAAAACGAGGCGGAACCGAAAAGCCATAAGAGTAAGAAAAACTAAATTATTTATTATGAAAAAAACAATTTTTAAAACAGCAGTAATACTACTTACTGCAATTATGACAATTAGTTGTTCTAAAGATGGGGCAACTGGACCTGCTGGGGCAACAGGAATGGCGGGAACAAATGGAAC
>CAIWKX010000079.1 GCA_903913315.1 uncultured Bacteroidota bacterium
AAAGGAATGGTGCATACTACCGCTGGCTACATGGTCTATACCGCTTATACCTTTAAAAATATATTCAATTACCAAGAAAACGACGTGTATTGGTGTACCGCTGATATCGGTTGGATTACAGGACACTCTTATATCCTTTATGGACCGCTTTTAAATGGGGCTACCACTGTCATTTTTGAAGGAGTTCCAAGCTATCCTGATTTCAGTCGCTTTTGGGAAGTCATTGAAAAACATAAAGTTAATCAATTTTATACCGCACCTACCGCTATTCGAGCCTTGGCAAAAGAAAGCTTGGATTATGTGCAAAAATTTCCTTTGAGTTCCTTGAAAGTAATCGGCTCAGTAGGAGAACCTATTAACGAAGAAGCGTGGCACTGGTACAATGACCATGTGGGTGGAAAACGTTGTCCGTTAGTTGATACTTGGTGGCAAACGGAAACAGGAGGAATCATGATTTCCCCAGTTCCTTTTGTAACACCAACCAAACCAACGTATGCGTCTTTGCCATTACCAGGAATTCAACCCGTACTAATGGATGAATTGCGTAACGAAATTGAAGGCAATCAAGTAACAGGTAGTTTGTGTATCAAATTCCCTTGGCCTTCTATGGCTCGTACGATTTGGGGCGATCACCAACGGTATAAAGAAACGTATTTCACTGCTTTCCCAGGTAAATATTTCACAGGAGACGGCGCATTGCGAGATGAAGTTGGATATTATAGAATTACGGGTAGGGTAGATGATGTGATTATTGTTTCGGGGCATAATTTAGGAACAGCACCCATTGAAGATGCTATCAACGAACACCCAGCGGTGGCAGAAAGTGCTATTGTTGGTTTCCCTCACGATATTAAAGGAAATGCATTGTACGGATTTGTTATCTTGAAAGAAGTAGGAGAGTCTCGTAACCAAGAAAACTTGGCAAAAGAGATCAACCAATTGATATCAGATCAAATAGGGCCAATTGCCAAATTAGACAAAATACAATTTGTGAATGGATTACCTAAAACACGTTCAGGAAAAATTATGCGTAGAATTTTACGTAAGATTGCCGAAGGCGACTTCTCTAACTTTGGAGATATCTCCACCTTACTCAACCCTGAGATAGTAGAAGAAATCAAAGAAGGAAAATTATAGTGATTTTTAGATTATTTAGTTTTGTTTAAGAGACTGCTTCAGGAATGAAGCAGTTTTTTGTATTTTATCTTTTAAGCAAATTATAAGGTTTATCTTGAAAAATAGACCCACTTAAGTTAAACATCAAAGCTGTATCAATTTATTGCTTTACGATTTGAAGTCTTTAAGCTAATAAACTTAATGCTGTATAAATTATTTAAAAATATTCATTTGCTCATCATAAATAGGACTTTGTACACCTAAAAAATTTAATATACTATGGAATACATAGTGTTGTGACACTTCTTTGTTAGGCTTAAGTTGTTTTGAACCATCAGATACCCATACTATAAAAGGAATTTCAAATTGTTCTTTAGGAGCAATACTCAACGGCAATCCATGCATGTATAGATTTTTTTCCCCTAATGATTCGCCATGGTCGGAAACAAATATCATGGTACTTTGATACTCTTTCAATTCTTTTAAATCTTCAATTACTTTAGATAAAATATAGTCGGTATACACTATAGTATTGTCATAGGCATTGATAAGCTCTGTATGCGAACATTTACCTAGCTCAACACTATTGCAAACCGGTGTAAACGCCTCAAATCGATGTGGATATTTCTGGCTATAGGTAGGACCATGACTCGTACTAGTGTGCAATACCACCAATATTTTATTTTTAGTACTGGCGGCTATTTGCTCTTTTAGTCCCGACAATAGAATTTCATCATAATTACATCCTTCACCCTTACAATTGGGCATTAAAACTTCTCTATCCTGATACTTTTTTATATGAACTGGCGGTTCTCCCCAATTTGTGGTTCTCCAAATAACGTCTACATTATTTCGGTACAAATAATTAGGTAAAATTTCATATAAATCGCCTGTATCCTTATATTCTAAAATCCCTTTTACCCCTGCAGTGGTGTAAGTAGCACAAGAATTTGCCTTAAAATGATATACATTCGATATTTTGGAAAGTAATGGATTCGTGTTTTTGTTGTAACCATATAAAGAAAAGTTTTCACTCCTGGCCGATTCTCCTATGACTAATACAACCACTGATTTATGATTGTCTTTTATCGTAGCATTGGGCAATAAAATTTCTTTTTTATTCTTTTGGTATTGGTGCGTATAAAAAAGAGAAAGATTTACCGAATAGGACCAGGGCATTGCAAGCCCGCCTAGTGTTTTAGAATTTTTATCTATCCACAACCAATTGCTAGCATTAGCAAAAACAAGCATTAGTATAAATAATAGCGTTAGCGAAACAGTTTTTAAAAATTGTTTCCAAGGAACTGTTGTTACTTTAACTTTGATAATATAAAGACTTGGAAGAATTCCAAATAGAATCAAGAAGACAACTAATTTTATTGAAAAAAAACTGCTAGATTCTGAATATTTAGTATTGAGTACATTACCAATCATACTTTCATCTATGATAACACTATAGGTATTGATAAAATAAATAGCTATCGAGTTGATAATAAAGAATGTAACCAATAAAAACTTTCCAACATAGCGAGAAAGAGTGAATATCAGGTAAAAAACAAGCGCATTTAAAACTAACATTAGTATTATTAAACTAACAATAATAGTAATGCCATTAAAACTTTTATGGTCGAGGTTGTTATATACAAAGGTGAAAAAAGGTAAGTGGAAAAATAAAAAATTAAAACAACTCATCAACAAAACAAAATGAGTAACTTTTACATTATTTTTTAATATACGCATACGTAATTTGATAGAGTGAAACAATTAAATTAATTAAGGAAAAATAAAATATAATCAAATTTTCAAGCCTTATTTTGTTGATTATAATGATGCCACAAACTAGAAACAGTATTATAAAAACAGGAAAAAATTTCTTGTTACCAATCCATGACCATGCTTTATAGTTTCTTGTAATAAAAATTCCAGCTAGACCAGAAATACCTCCTAAACAACTTCCAGTAATAACGTCTAGTGGAAAATGAGCTCCTAAGCCTACTCGCGTAAAAACAATGAGCAATCCAACAGAAATTATAAAAATAGTCCAAAGTATTTTAGAAAGTATCTTTTTGGGCATAAAGGAAAACAACAAAACTGTCAATATTGTAAAAACAGTAATAGAATGTCCCGATGGCAAACTATTGTGGCCAGTTAATGTCTGACCGATAATAGTGAAACTTTTAGTATTAAAGTAGGCAGCCGGTCTTGGCACAGCAAATAAGTTTTTAAAAACATTAGAAAAAATAGCGGAGACTATTGACGCCGATAGTAATGCCTCCCATAATTTTGGAGCCTTTAGAAGTAAGACAGACAATAATGATAAAAATATTAAAGCATCTCCTATTTGAGTCAGATTATAGATGGTGTTGGGGAATTGCGAATAGTGGGCATTAATATAATAGAACCAATCTTTTTGCACGGCTATATAGTGTGCTACTGATAATGTATTTTGACTGTATAGAAATAGAAAAATAGTACTCAACAAAAATACTGGCACAAAAAATAAATATGATTTAAGTGTTGAAAAATTATCAACAACCTTAGTGTTTATGTTGTTTTTTGTTTCCGGATGAACATTCATTTGTTTCCATTTTAATGCCTAATTGTA
>CAIWKX010000080.1 GCA_903913315.1 uncultured Bacteroidota bacterium
ATTGGAAGTTGTACTGGTTTTTGTGGTACAGAGACTAATGAGATTTTAAAATATTATGCAGCTAATGCAGTAGCTCCAACAACAGGTATTACTACAAGTACTGGTGCTAGTAGTGCAGCTTCTCACAAATTTACTCCTGCAGCTACATTAAGCCCATTATTCTTATATTATGTAGAGCGTTGTGTTATTAACAAACAAAGTATTTCTACAGATCAAGGGGCTAACATGGTTAACATTTGTCAAGCTTTTCAAGGGTTGAGTAAAAATACAAGTGGTGGTACTGCCTTAACTTTAGGAGGTAAAACTTTTAAAGGGGAATCTACTGAAGCATTGTATCCTTATCCAAGTACAGGTTCCAACACTAGTACACAATTTCTTACTGCGCCAAGCGCAACAGCTATCTCTAATGCACCAACGTATGCTATAGGTACACAAACTGGACTTACTACTAGTAGCAATACAACTAGTAATTCAACAACTAGTGGTTATTTTGTAATTAGTTCTACTGGAAGTACTTTATTGGCTGATGTTAAAGATGCTATCTACAACAAAAAACCTGTAATGATGGGTTTCAATGTGTATGATAATTCAAGCTATAGCTATTTTGAATCTTTGAGTTCAACTAAATATACTTACAATCCACTTACTACTGCTGGAAAATTAGTTTCAGGAGCTCGTTTGTTAGGAGGTCATGCAGTGCCAATCATTGGTTATATTGATGATGCAAGTCAACCAGGTGGTGGTGTTGTAATTGTTCAGAATTCATGGGGAACTAGTTGGGGTAACGGAGGTTATTTCTACATGCCTTATTCTGTGTTAACAAGTACAACTATTGTACCTTCTGGAAATCTTTATGTAGCGCTATAATAATAATTCGGTTATATATTCTAAAAGGCTGTTTCATTAGTGAAACAGCCTTTTTTTATTACCTAAATTATCGTTTTTTATACCAACTATAAATAGGTTTCTCAAAACCATAATACAATGCGATAGAAACCAACCAAAGCAAGATAAAATTTCTATCGGGAAAGAATATCCATGATTTGAGTTTGAGGTTGACATAACTGATGTGGACCAGATAGAAGGCAAAAGAAGCATTGCCCAATAACACCATGAGTTTGGAGGATAAAAACCGTTGCAAATAAGTGCGTTGTGTCATCAAGCCTTGAAATAGCAACAAAATAAATACAGGTACTACAATAAAAAACAAGAGTTTGCCTTGCCAATGATTGGTGCCATGGTCTACCCTACTCGTTTGAAACAATCCAATAGCGTATAAGGTCAGAATAAAACCTACAACGCCAATAGTAGTCGTATGTTTTATCGCTGCTATTTTATTCCAAAAGTTGGGATAGTGCGCCAAAGACATTCCCGCAGCAAACAATAACGATTGCCCGGCAAAGGTGCTCATGAGAACAAAATCGGGCGGAGACAAATAACAATCTTTATTACCTATATAAGTCGTCCAGATCCAACCTCCTAACAAAGTAATACCAAGAAGTGCTGCCAGAAAAAGCAGTACATACCGCAGTTGTTTTTGCCATAAAAGCATGAGTAATGGCGCAAAAGCATAAAACGTCATTTCTACCGTGAGTGACCACGATTGTGCAATAGCATCTAACGAATGCGTGGATGAAAATCCTTGTAGCAAAAGGTAATGCGTCACCGAAAAGTGATACCTACCAAAACTTGGGTCGATATAATATAGGGTAAGCAACAACCAATACAAAGGCATAATGCGAACGATACGTTGAATAGTATAGTGTTTGTAATTTTCAACTGATTGTAATGGTTTGCTTCCGTAGCTTTTGGCAATTAGAAAACCACTTAACACAAAGAACAATTGTACCCCTAGATTGAGTTCACTACAAAAACGAAAGAGCACGGGATGTAAATCGTCTTTCCAATACTTTCTATTATGGTACACAAATATCATCATAGCCGCTATGGCCCTAATTCCGGTAAGGGCACTATAATGGTTAAGTTTCGGTGGGTCGTTTGTCATGCAATCCTATCAGTATATTCAGGGTTTAAGTTTTTCACTATTCACTAATCACTATTTACTAATTACTAATTAGTCTATCAATCGTGTTTCCAAGTCTTTTAGAATGTCTCTTCTACCCAATATTCCATTGTAGTTTTCTATAGTACGTTCCATAAAATCTAAGTCATTATCATTGATGATGGATAGTGACTCCTCTTCGTCGTGAACACTAACGGCACCGTGAAAGTCTTTCCCTTTTACATATTTAGGCAATCTTTCAAAGATTAAGGCATTATACCTGTCGGCAACAGTGTTTAAGTTCATATAGCATTTATAGGCTTCATCGGAAGATTTATCATAAAGATAGGATTCGATTGCTTCGTCCATATAGCATTGGTATAACTCAAAAGAACCGCGTAAAACTGCTGCTTGAAAGAAGCAATTATCGGGAAAGTTAATCATAGCTAGTTCTGGATTGGTATTGATAATCAGTTCCAACAATTTAGCAACTTCAGTAGCGGTTGCAGAAGTAAATCGGTTCATTAAAAAAGCGGATAAAAGCAAGCTGGCATTGGCATCATCCGTCACTTTAAACAATTCTTCTACATATTTTTCAAACCCTTTAAAGTCGTTAGCGTCGGCGCAATTTTCTAATTGAAGTAGTAGCTGTTTATAAGTCATTTTTTCTTTTTTACAAAGGTACTATTTCTATTAGTGTATCTATGTTTACCCATGAAAAATAGTTGCTATTTCTTTCTTTTCTCCTCAAAATTGCGTAACTTTACTTGTAGCCTTCATTATAAAAAACAC
>CAIWKX010000081.1 GCA_903913315.1 uncultured Bacteroidota bacterium
AGATCCTTTGGAAATCGAGGTGGATAGTAAAAAATTTAATGTCAGTGCGAATCAGGGACCCCCACGCATGATGACAGCTGAAAAAGAACAGCATATTGAGGAATTCATTAATGAAGGACTCGCGTCGAAGGTCATATGACCATCCAATTCGACATATTATAGTCAGGTACATTTGGTACCTAAGCCCTCAAACGAAATTACGGACAGCAAATTAGCTACTTGTGTCCCTCGTAAATGGCGAACGACTATAGACTATCGAAGTTTTAATAAGTGTATCACCACACAACATTGGCCTTTACCTAATATATCTAATATGATACAAAGAATTGGTAAACAAAAGCCTAAATATTTTGCTAAGCTCGACATGACGTCAGGCTATTGGCAAGCGCCTTTGGCAGAAAATACTAAGCGGTTTACCGCGTTTATTACTTTCATGGGGATATTCGAATGGAATAGAGCCCCGATGGGTACCCAACCTGCGGGTGGATACTTTCATTATCAAATAGCATTTGTTGTACTAGCGGGACTAATATATAAAATTTTAGAATCCTATATTGATGATATACTAGTACATGCTAATAATAAAGAAGATTTCTGGAAAAACTTAACAATTGTTTTCGAAAGATTCAGATTATTTAAAATTACATTCAATCCAGACAAAGTATTCTTGAGTGATACAAGTATGGTGTTTGTAGGACATGAAATAGACAGTGAAGGGGTACGATTTTCAGTAGATAAACTGAGTGGAGTCGAAAAAATACCTCTACCGTCAACTAAAGGAGATTTAAAAACTTTCCTTGGTTTAGCTAACTATTTTAGAGATCATGTACAAAATGAGTCCATTTTGTCACAACCCCTTAATAAGTTATTACCTGACTATGCTAGAACTCAGAGAAAACATATATTATTGTGGTCGGATGAGCAAAAGTTATACTTTACTGCTCTCCGTGATGCTGTGGCAACCTGCCCTAAGCTATTTTTCATGAATGATATTTGGGACATAGGTCTTGAAACAGATGCCTCTGATTATGGTATTGGCGGTTTCTTATTTCAAATTAACCCTAAAACCTTATTTAAGGTACCTATACAATTTGTCAGCAAATCACTGACAGGACCCCAATTGCGATGGTCTACTCCTGAGAAAGAAATGTATGCTCTCTATTTTACCGTTAAAAAATTAGAGTACATTTTAGGAGATGTCCGTTTTACATGGTGGACTGACCATAAGAATAACACACTTATTCGAGATACAGGGAGTGATAAAGTTTTGAGATGGGATTTGTTTCTGCAACAATTTGATTATACAAAGAATTTTATTCAAGGTATAAAAAATACTGTTACAGATGATCTATCTAGACTTTGTGAAATATCAGACAAGACTGAATATTTAACCCTTTTAGAGGAGTTGGATGGCCCGCTCTCTAATGAATATCTCAACCTTATAACAGAACCTATTAGGTCTGCTGAAGAAATTGCTTTACTTGTTGTTCCAAAGGAACTAAATCAAGACATTTATCGCAAATTAGCTAAGATACACAACTCTCAAGTTGGTCATCTTGGTGTAGAGAGAACTTATGCTAAACTGAAGCGTTCTAATGACATGTGGGAGGGTATGCGTGCTGATATAATCTCATTTATAGGGCAATGCCCTTGCTGCCAAAAAATGTCAAGAATTAAAGTACCCATACATACAACACCATTCACGACAGCGTCGTATGGTTTAATGAAAAAAATCAGTTGTGATTGTATTGGTCCATTAAAAGTTACCTCTGAGGGTTTCACCCATATTTTAGTGATTATTGACAATTTCTCACGCTATGCTACGCTTTATTCAATTAGAGGTGTCAGTGCACTTGAAATTTCAAGATGTCTAATAATACATATTGGTACATTCGGTTGTCCTCAAATAATCCAAGTGGATAATGGAACCGAATTTTTGAATGAAATGGTGTCTGAAGTAATCAAAATTACTGGCACGAATGTAGGCTCAATCCTAGCATATTCTAAAGAAGAAAATGCCATCGTAGAACGATGTAATAAGGAAGTGATGAGACACATTAGAGCAATGGTTTTTGAAATAAATAAGCGTGATGCTTGGAGTATTTTTTTACCCTTGGCTCAAAGAATTATTAATTCTGAAATTCATTCAAGAATTGTAGTAAGTCCAAATGACCTAGTTTTTGGAGGAAAAATCGACCTACACGGTGGTTTTCTTGACACACCTACTATTGTATCTAAAGACATAAAAATTGCTCAATGGTCTAGTGAAATGATTAATCTACAAAATAAATTGATTGATATTGCACAAAAAAGACAAAGTGAACAAGATGAAAAATTTTTGCTAAAAAAGCAAGGAGGTATTATTACACAATTTGATAAAAATTCATTTGTGTTAGTGTTATACCCAGCTTCAGCAATGGGACAAAGAGCCCCTAGTAAATTGCATACACATTGGAAAGGGCCAATGAGGGTCATTTCTAATAACGGTGCTGAATATTTACTGCTGGACCTTGTTCAAAACAAAAAAATCTCTGTACATGTATCAAGACTAAAACGTTTTGAATATGATCCTATTCATGTTGATCCTCTTGCTATCGCTGCAAAAGATTATGAGGAAGATGAAGTTGAGCTAATCTTAGAACATAGAGGAAGTCCAAAACGAAAATCGGATATGGATTTCCTAGTTAGATGGCTAGGATATGATGAAACTGAGGACTTATGGTTACCCTGGAGTTCCTTACGTACTAATACGGTTTTGCATCAATACTTAAGAGATAATGGTATGGAAAAACTGATTCCAAAATAAGTATGATATTCGTAAAGAATTTTCCTTAACATTTTTTTACCTGCAAAGGTTGTTTTTAAAGGTTTTTAGTGAGTAAGACATATGGTTAGTCTCACATAATCATACGACAATGATGATATAATTAAGTATCAAAATTAATCTAATTTCTCAAGAGGTGGAGGGCAATGTAACACAACATGTTAGTTACAGTAAGTTCCATCCTCATAGTACTCTCACTTACACCTTAGTACCATAGTACTAAGGTAGGTACCTTGTACCAGTGGATAGTACCTTGTACTGAATACAACTATACTGAGAGCCATGGTACAACTGTACCTCAACGTACCGATTTAGTTATTGTGCATTTATGATTAACTGCTTCTAAATGTACTTCACTTTACTTCCATCTAACT
>CAIWKX010000082.1 GCA_903913315.1 uncultured Bacteroidota bacterium
ACCTTTAAATTACCTAACTTTGTTAAAAAAATAAGCTATGAAAAAAATACTAGTATTGTTCACTATCATTATAACATCAATATCTTGTTCTAATGCACAAAATAAGTCGTTCTCCAAAGAAAGTCAAACACAAAAATTGACGGACATCGATGGCAAGGAAGTTAAATTCAAGGAGGTACTTGAAAAATACAAAGGCAAAACAATTGTCATGGAAGTGTGGGCCTCTTGGTGTGGTGATTGCGTGGGCGCTATGCCAAAAGTAAAAGAATTACAAGCCAATAATCCAAATGTAGTTTATTTGTTTGTTTCCATGGACAAGACCTTTGACAAATGGAAATCTGGAATTGCAAAACACGACCTAAAAGGAGAGCACTACTGGGTAAATGATGCCGAAGGTATGAAAGGTGCTTTTGGGAAATCAATTGGTCTGGATTGGATTCCGAGATATATCATCATTAATAAAAAAGGGAAAGTCGAATTGTATCATGCAATTGAAACCGAATTTGATAAAATAAACGCTACTTTAAAAACACTAGAATAATGAGAACTAAAATTGTTGCCGGTAACTGGAAAATGAATAAAAATGCCGAAGAAACTGAAGATTTATTAAATGATTTAATTAATAAATTACCACATGATGTCGAAGCACAAATTATTGTAGCTCCAACATTTGTAAACTTGGCATCGGCTGCTGACCACGTTGAATTTACCAATATTACCATTGCAGCACAAAACATGCACCAGGCAGAAAACGGAGCGTATACGGGTGAAATTTCAGCGGATATGTTGACAAGTATCGGCGTTACTACCGTTATCTTAGGTCATTCTGAAAGAAGAGCTTATTTTGGAGAAACAGATGCCTTATTGGCTTTTAAAGTGGATACTGCTTTGAAACACAACATGACTGTGATTTTTTGTTTTGGAGAAGAATTAAAAGACCGTCAAAACAACCAACATTTTAATGTTGTGGAAAACCAATTGCGTGACGGATTATTTCACATTAGTAATGAAGCTTGGGAAAACATCATTTTGGCGTATGAGCCAGTTTGGGCTATTGGAACCGGAGAAACGGCTTCACCTGAACAAGCGCAAGAAATGCACGAATTCATTAGAGAAACCGTACGCACCCGCTTTGGAAGTGATGTTGCAGAAGATGTTTCTATTCTTTATGGCGGAAGTGTTAAACCTGATAATGCTAAAGAAATATTTGGAAAACCAGATGTTGATGGTGGCTTAATTGGGGGGGCTGCCTTAAAAGCAGACGACTTCGTTGGCATTGTAAACGGAATACGATAAAAAACTTAAGGTTTTTATTTTAAAAAGGCACCCTTCATGAAGGATGCCTTTTTTAGTTATATTATACCTCATCAGGAAAAATCTTTCCTGGATTGAGGATATTATTAGGATCAAAAACATATTTAATGCGTTCCATCAATTCTAAATGCACTTTTGAAAAAGCAATATTCATATAGTTTTTTTGAACAAAACCAATGCCGTGTTCGCCTGAAAGTGTCCCTTTTAAAGCCACAGTTAATTGGAATATTTCACGAATTCCCTTAGGCACTTCCGTTTCCCAATTTTCATCCGACAGGTCTCCTTTTATGATATTCACATGCAGATTGCCATCGCCTGCATGTCCGTAACAAACCGATTTGAATCCGTATTTAGCGCCTGCTTTTTTAATTCCACTTAATAATTCTGGCAAAACATATCTCGGCACTACCGTATCTTCTTCTTTATAAATAGAATTTGATTTTACCGCTTCAGCTACCGAACGACGCATTTTCCACAAGGCGTTTTTCTGGTCTTCGGTATCAGCAAATAAAACCTCATCGATTTCAAATTGCTCTACTACCCCCATGATTTTTTCGGCTTCTTGCAGTAGAATGTCCGGATAGTTGCCATCTACTTCAATTAACAGATGGGCTTCTACTGTATCTTTCACTTGGACATGGAGTCCGTCCACAAATTTCACTGCCCAATCTATCGCATCGCGCTCCATAAACTCTAAAGCACTTGGAATAATTCCAGCTCTAAAAATAGCAGACACCGCCTCACACGCTTGACTGGCTTTATAAAAAGGTACTAACATCAACACATTGTGCGAATTTTGAGGAAGCAACTTTAAGACGATTTTGGTAATTACACCAAGAGTTCCTTCGCTTCCCACCATCAATTGGGTTAGATTATACCCCGTGGAATTTTTTAAAGTGTTGGCTCCGGTCCAAATGATTTCTCCGTTAGGCAAAACAACTTCTAAATTGAGCACATAATCTTTGGTGACACCATATTTAACAGCTCTGGCTCCTCCTGAATTTTCAGCGACGTTCCCTCCTATCCAGCAACTTCCTTGACTGCTGGGATCAACCGGATAAAACAATCCTTTTTCAGCAACTGCCTCGCGCAATACTTGCGTAATAACGGCTGGCTCCACAATGACTTGAAGATTTTGTTCATCGATTTCTAGAATGGTATTCAACCGCTCCATCGACAATCCAATGCCTTGATAAATACTCAAGGCACCCCCGCTCAAACCTGTTCTAGCGCCTATAGGTGTAGTTGGAATTTTATATGTATTGGCGACTTTTAAAATCTCAGAAATCTCTTGAGCAGTAGCCGGTTTTAAAACCACATGCGGCGGAAAAACATAATCTTCGGTTTCGTCATGTCCGTAGTGATTACGAGTTTCTTGATCGGTAAAAATATAGGATGCACCAACTATAGCTGTTAGTTTTTGAAGTATTTCTGGATTGAGTTGCATTATATGTAAATTGAGAAGTAAAAATAGAAAAAAAATAGTGATTAATAAATAGAAAGTAATGATTAGCAAAATAATTCTTTTGGAAGGATGATTTCGCAAAAGACGAATACAATCTAGCCCCGATTGGAGAAGTTACCTTGTAACTCGGAAAGCGGGAAAAAGGAATACAAATGTTCGCAAGCGATTCGCTCCTAAAGAATTTTAGTAAATGACTTATTTTTATGTAAATTTGTGATAGCAAACTTTTGAAATTGAAACAACCTCCAAGTAAATCAGCGTTATCGGAAAAAGATGGTGTGGAACAACCACAGTCATTGAGTAGGTCGTCTTTGAAAGTAATCCAACAAAAAAGAAAAGAACAACCCTCTGCACAAGAATTGATTGATGGTATTTTAAAGGGGGATAAAATTGCTTTAAGCCGTGCCATTACCTTAGTTGAAAGCACCAATCCGGAACATTTAGAGAAAGCTAATGCGATTATTCAAGCGTGTTTGCCTCAGGCTAATAAGTCAATTCGCATTGGTATTACAGGTGTTCCGGGTGTGGGAAAAAGTACGTTTATTGAAGCCTTTGGAAAACACCTAACCGATTTAGGAAAGAAAGTCGCTGTTTTGGCCGTTGACCCTAGTAGTACCATTTCTCACGGAAGTATTTTAGGTGATAAAACCCGAATGGAAGAACTCGTTAAGGATGAAAATGCTTTTATTCGTCCGAGTGCATCCGGTGAAACCCTTGGGGGTGTTGCTAGAAAAACAAGAGAAACAATTATCCTTTGTGAAGCTTGTGGATTTGATACAATAATAATTGAAACTGTAGGGGTGGGACAAAGCGAAACTGCCGTTCATAGCATGGTAGATTTCTTTTTGCTATTGAAAATATCAGGGGCTGGCGACGAGTTGCAAGGTATTAAACGAGGCATAATGGAAATGGCGGATGCTATTGTCATCAATAAAGCCGATGGGGATAATATCAATAGAGCAAAACTAGCCAAAACCGAATTCAACAGAGCGTTACATTTATTCCCAGCTAAAAAGTCGGGTTGGATTCCTACAGCGGCCACCTGCAGTTCGTATACCAAAGAAGGAATCAATGAGGTTTGGAATACTATTTCTGATTATTTTGAATTGGTAAAAGGCAACCATTATTTTGAAGAAAAACGTCAAGATCAGAATCAATTTTGGATGATGGAAACCATCAACGAACAATTGAAATCCAATTTCTACAACCATCCTGAGATTATCAAACTATTGGAAGAAAACAAAAAAGCAGTGCAAAAAAATGAAATCTCACCTTTTGCAGCTGCTATGATTTTGTTGGATAAATATAATAATTAATCTTCGTAGGCTTTCATTTCTCTATCGTAGAATTCTCCTGCCAGTGTAATTAGATGCTCCATTTCCGATTCTAATTCGGTTTCGTCTTCTCCTTCTAAATCTTCCAAGAACTCTACTTCATCATCTTTTAAATTGATAAGAAAACGAGGAAAATCTAAATGAATAACGAATATATCTTCAGGAAAATCAGAATTGTCTGCTAATACGAATTTTGGTAATTGCATGTTTAAGAGGTTAGAGGTTAGAAAATAGAATAAAGACAAAAATACATAACTATTTTAAAAGTCTATCATCTATTTTCTATTCTCTATACTCTTTTTTTTATTTATCAGATAAAATTACCGAACCGTTATTTTTTCCCATAAAAATAATTTTAGTATTGGGTGAAGCCGCAAGTTCTTTCTGTGCTTTTATTTGTTCGTATTGCAATTGTTTGTCCGTAAGATTGGTTGAAATAATCTTTTGATAATCCGCAATACCTTGTGCCTCTACTCTTTTACGTTCCGCTTCTTGTTTTTCTTTTTGCAACACGAATTGCATTTTTTGAGCATCTTGCTCCGCATTGATTTTACTCTCTATGGTTTTCTTAACCGAAGTAGGCAAATTGATATTTCTGATTAACAATTGCTCTAAAACCAATCCTCTTTTTTTGAAATCAGCTTCTATCGTTTTGAAGATACGTTGTTGAAATTCATTTCTCTTCGTAGAATACAATGCCACAGCATCATAATAAACAGCATTGTCACGAATACGTGTTCTAGTAATTGGACGTACAATTTTATCAGTATATTCTTCACCAATTCCTTTTAGAATTTTAGGGGCATCCCCTGGCAATACACGATACAAGACGGTTAAGTCAATGACTACTTCCAAACCATCATTAGACAACACTCTAATAGCATCATCTCCTGCTTTGGAACCTTCATCATGAATAGCTGACATGGTATAGTTTTGAGTTTGAATACTAAAAACAGTCACATCCAATAACGGATTGATAATGTGTAGTCCACTTTGTAAAACATCAGGCTCTACATTTCCATACAATGATTTGACCCCTACTTTTCCAGCATCAATTTGTTTGAACATAGAAGAAAACAGTCCCAATCCAATAATTAAAAAACCAATGATTCGCAGTGTTCCCGAATATTTTGAGAAAGGATTGGCATTGGC
>CAIWKX010000083.1 GCA_903913315.1 uncultured Bacteroidota bacterium
AGCTGTTCGTGCGTTGTCGTGCGCACTGGAGGGCGCTTGGCTACCGTGCGTTGGTGTCGCCTTCACTGGTCATCCGCGACCGCTGCCCAAAACCAAACACCTGCCGCGCTACTGCTCTGTCAGGTGTCACCCTTATGTCATTTTGTGCATTTTTGCGTCTGATTGCCTTCTGTATTTTTTTCGCTGCATCTTTTTTAATTACATCATTTTTAACTGCTTGTAATTGCTTTACTTTTATATCATCTACTAATTGACGTGCTTTCATTGTTTTTTCATTATTCTTCTTGTTCTTGCTGCTGTTGCATTTTGTATATCGCCACTTTTTACCATACTATCATAAAATATTTTTTTGGGCGGTTTTGCTATTGCTGCCTCATATAATTTGTGCGCTCTTTCTCTACTTGCTGTTAATTCTTGTTCTAATAAAGATTTCCTGATTGTTGGTACTGGTTTTAATTCTTTTTGTAATAATAATGATGGGGTCATATTTGCTACATCTTCTTTTCGTTTTGCTGCTATTTGTCGGTATTCTGTTTTTGAATATTTATATCTTTTTCTATCTGTGTGTCCTCTTATAAATTTGCTTAATGTTTTTGCTGCGTTATCTTGTGTATTTGCTTCATGTAATGCATCTTCTAATACTTTTTTAGTTTGTTTTTGCGTTACGTCTTCTAATTGCATAGTTTTTTGTTTATTTATATTCTCCCTAACAACTTTTTGTAAAAGTTTTCTACCTGGCTCATATTTTTTTACTTTGATTTTACTTAATAAAAATTAGCTGCATCTTTTCGTTCTTTGGTTGAAGCTCTCATATTTTTTAAAACATTTTCAATATCAAATTCATCATCACCATAACTACTTCTATTTATATGTTCATATAAATGATCTCTTGATGCATTTTTTCGTTCACTCTCTAAAAACTTATCAAATTGATATTGTTCTTGGGGTTTCATACGTTTATTGATGCTTGTATTTTTGAGGCTGCATCATTCATTTCTTCTGTTGGAATTCTTGCATATGTTCCTTTTTTAGCTTTTCCTGTTAAATTTTCTTTTATATTTTGTACTGTATCGCTTAAATTCTGCATTGTTCTTTTTGCTGCTTTTTTAACTTTGTTTAACATTGTACTTTGTTTTTCTGTTGGTAATCTCCATTGTGTAGTTTGTCCTGTTACTGGGTCATGTGTTTGTTGTATTTCCTGGTCATTAACTAATCTTGATGTTGTAGCTTTACCACCTAATTTATTACCTTGTGAATTTCTTGATGATGCAGTTTCGTCTGGTTGTCTCATTGGAATATTTTCACCTTCTATATTTCTTGAGTTTGTTTGTCTTCCTCATAGTCTATTTCCTGTTCTAGTTCTAGTTCTTGTTATTGCTGCTCTACCTGCTATACCACCTGCTATACCTGAAATTACATGACCTACATCACCACCACCTAATGCATTATTAACTGTTGTTTTCTCCTTGCGGAGTAGGACTAACCACTATGTCAACCGAACCACTCTGTTTCCTCCTTCAATCACGCACTGCTCTTCAATAAGAGATTTTTTACTCGATTGTCGAAGATCAATGACCCCCCATTGCTCGTCGGAA
>CAIWKX010000084.1 GCA_903913315.1 uncultured Bacteroidota bacterium
GAATTTGGAATTAATATTGGTTCTTCTCGTGGGGCTACACAATTGTTTGAAAAATATCATAAAGAATTTCTCGAGACTGGGAAAACATCCACATTAACATCACCCACTACTACATTAGGGAATATTTCTTCTTGGGTTGCGCATGATTTAAAAAGCAGTGGCCCTGAAATTTCTCATTCTATCACTTGTTCGACAGCATTGCATGCTGTTTTGAATGCTGTTGCCTGGTTGCAATCAGGCCTAGCTACTAAGTTTTTAGTAGGAGGAAGCGAAGCTCCATTAACAGCTTTTACGATTGCTCAAATGAATGCTTTAAAGATTTATTCTAATGAGAATGCTGAATACCCTTGTAGAGCCTTTGATTTCAGCAAAACTAAAAACTCTATGGTTCTAGGAGAAGCGGCTGCGGTTGCTTGTTTGGAGCTTGGTGAACACAAAAACGCCTTAGCTTATATAGAGGGGATAGGTTATGCTACTGACGATATAGAGCATAATATTTCCATTTCGGATGAGGCTAATTGCTTTCAAAAGTCGATGAAAATGGCTTTGATTGGGATTCATCCTAGTGAAGTTGATGCAATTGTTATGCATGCTCCTGGGACTTTAAAGGGAGATACTTCTGAATATAAGGCTATACAAAAGGTTTTTGGTGATAACCATCCCATGCTTACTACCAATAAATGGAAGGTGGGTCATACTTTTGGCGCATCAGGGATGTTGAGTTTAGAGATGGCTATTTTAATGATGCAACACAATCATTTTATTGCAGTACCGTATGCTGAAAAGCAACTACCAAGGCAGGAAATCCGTAAAGTATTAATTAATGCAGTAGGATTTGGAGGAAATGCTGTTAGTATACTCATGTCTAAAAACTAATTGTTCTAGTTAACTATCCTTTATTGTATATTGATTTGTTCCCTAAGATTGTTTTTGTTAGGGTACCACAGTCATGCTTTATCCATACACTATCCATACACTATCCATACACTTAAAATAGTCATAAAATAGAGTATGATTTTATGGAATAGTATCTATAGAATTCTCTATTAAACTAATTTTTTGAATTGTATTAATTATGTGCATTAGTCTCCTTTTTAAACAAAACGTATCTTTTTGGAATTTTAATTATTTAAGTGTGTAAAATTGCTTCTTTTTCGAAAAAGACGAAATGCGGTAATGTGTCGACGAATAGTATTAAATCGACGGTGAAAAATTGCGGATTTTTCAACAAAACACCGATTAAAAACTAAAAAACTAGACAAAGTGCATATTTTATTGAATTATTGCAAAAAAATCCTGTAAGAAATGTATGTTAAAAAATTGAAAATGTAAAAACTGATGTAAATTATTTCTTTTTTTTTAAATTATTGTAACTAATTGTAATACAGCACTATATTGTAAATTAAAATGATTTTTTTGTTTTTATTTAAAAATTTGAAAATAAAAAAGTAAAATTTTTCTAGGTGGTGCTTTTTTATCTTGAGTAGCTTTGTAGTACCCAATTCAACAATTAATAATAATTAATTTATTTATGAAACTTAACCGAAAATTCTACGATTATGAAAACAAAATTACACTTCGTTGTTCTAGCGGCAGTTCTTTGCTGTGGAACCACTAGCTATGGAAAATCTAACAATAGTAAATCTAATAGCTACGAGCCTTTAGCTATAGTTGCTGACTCAACTATTGTAGTGAAAGGGAATTTAGTTACCATTCCAAACGGTGACACTACCCCTTCTAATTTGGACAATACTATTTTTCATTCTGCTCAAGTAGCGGGAGAGACACAATCAATTTCTTATTTGCTAATGAATGGAGGGTCTACCTCTTTTACGGTTTCAAATATTTTCATATCTGGTGTTGCTGCAGCAGATTTTAGTATAACAACTATGCCAGTGAGTACAGTTGTTGCTGGAGACCAAACTTTTTTTGTAGTGACCTTTAATCCTTCCGCAGTGGGTATGCGCAATGCAACAATTGAGATTGATTTTAGTGCACCCACTAGTTTTACTTATACCTTTGCTGTTCAAGGTAAAGGATTAAACTTTACCCCTTGTTCATTTAAGACGGTTGATGAAATTATAGCTAAACAAAATTTCGAATCCTACTCTTCTTCTCCTATTTGGGGCTATTCAGTAACTTCAGGTTCAGGTTCAGTAACTTCAGGTTCAGCTTATGGAGAATCAGGTTCTCCTGCTGTTTTAGTGGACACCTTTATTGATGACACTAGTTTTCAGGTAAGCAATTCTACTTGTGTACTCACATTTAACTCTATAAATACAATGGATTTGAAAGACATTTCATTTAGCGCTAATCTGGGTTCTTTTTCAACAAATACTTCCGATGGAAGTGATACATCTGATTATGTTAGTGTTGCTGTTAGTACTAATGGTGGGTTAACATGGTCTAATGAAATTGTTGTAAAAGGAAGTAGTCAAGCTAAATGGTCTTTTGATTCAGGAGTTGGAATTGCCTCGTCCAGTTATTCAAGTATTAATTCATCGGTTAGTTTTTCACCCAGCAATACTGATTATGTAACTACCGATGGTTATGGTACCATCACTTTATCTGGATTACCAAATGCAACAGATTTAAGAATTCGTGTTACTTTATCCAATGATGATGCTGAAGAAATTTGGGCTATTGATGAAGTTACATTAAAAGCAAAAAGAGAAGTTACAGATATTTGGAATGGTAGTTCATGGTCTTTGGGAACTCCTGATAATACTATGAGAATTGTATTTAATGGCGATTATGACACTTCTATTTATGGTGATCTTACTGGAAATAATTATATAATAAATTCAGATAAACTTATACAAGTTACAGACAATCATATTCTGTCTTCAGAAAGTGATATTTTAAATTCTGGAAATTTAACCGTAGAAAGTGGGGGTGCCATTTATCAAATAGATGATTTTGCTACAAACTCTGGAAATGTTACTGTAAATAGAGATACTACTCCAATCAGACGCTTTGATTATACCTACTGGTGTAGTCCTGTTGGAAATCAAACATTATATAATTTGTCTCCTAATACATTGAGTGATAAATATTATAGTTTTGATCCAGTAGCGGGTAATTGGGCTTTGCACTTAAATGGAGTTGACACTATGGCTTCGGGTGTTGGATATATCGTTAGAGCTCCACAAACATTTGATATTACTACTCCTTCCGTATATTCTGCAAGTTTTAATGGCCCAGTTAATAATGGAGTAATTACTACTGCTGTTAATATACAAAGTGGACAGACTTCTGGGTGGAATTTAATTGGAAATCCTTATCCTTCTGCCTTAAAAATCGATGATTTTTTGTCTTTGCCAGAGAATGAAGCCTTGATAGGAGGGACTATTTATTTATGGACACATAATAGTGCTTTGGTTGCTAGTTCTCCAGGGTTGTATACTTATACTTCTGATGATTATGCAACTTATAATTTTACAGGTTCAATAAGTGCTGATCCTGAATCAACAGGGACAGAAAGCGGAGGTAGTGGTCCAAGTGGTATTATTGCTTCAGGTCAATCCTTTTTTGTAAAAGGACTTGCAAGTGGTTCTGTTATTTTTAATAACAGTATGCGAATGACTTATAGTAATGATGAATTTTACAAATTATCAGCAGTTTCTACTGTATCTAATTTGCAAAAAAACAGAATTTGGCTTGATATGAAAAATAATCAAGGTGCTTATAAAGAGACTTTAGTTGGTTATATTCAAACGGCTACAAATGGTATGGATTCAAAATTTGATGGAATCACCCTTAATGGGAATAGTTATTTGAATTTTTATTCCATAAACAATCTTGATAAATTAGCGATTCAAGGAAGAGCTTTACCATTTGACAGTTCCGATCAAGTTGATTTAGGATATTACACTTCGATAGCAGGAACATTTACCATTAATATTAAGCAATTTGATGGGTTGTTCAGTACACAAAATATTTATCTAAAAGATAAATTATTGAACGTAGTATATGATTTAAAATCGGGTCCTTATTCTTTTACAACCGCTGCTGGTACATTTGACACAAGATTTACCTTGCTGTATTCTAACTCAAATCTTACCGCATCTAGTTTTTCTCAAAATGAAAATACATTGGCTATCGTGACTCAAGAGAGTAAAATTATATTGAAATCTTCTGGAGAAAATATAGAATCAATTATTGTAAATGATATATTAGGAAAGACATTATTTAGTCAAAATTATATTGATGCTTCTGGATTTGAGATTAGTACTATTAATCCATCGAATCAAATTCTTTTAGTTACCGTAATTACTACTGATGGTAAAAAATCAGTACATAAAGTTTTGTTTTAATTGGGGGTTTTGTTTCAATAAAGCTCCTATGCGAATAGGAGCTTTATTTTAATCCTTTGAAGGATACCCAATCTTTAATTAATTCATCTAGAATTATCCTAATTTATTCATACGCATTATGGTAAATTGATTAATAGTTTTTATGTTTAATTCATTAGCACCTTTTTGGTAATCACTCCGTTATTGTCTAACGTTACTTTTACTAAAAGTATTTGTGGTGCTATGTTGAAATCTGTTGAAATGAAATCAGCGCTGTTTATTTTGTTGACAGTGTATACGGTTTTACCAAGTATATCAAATACTTGGATCGCGGTAATTGATTGGTTGGTTGCTTTCACGGCAATGTGTTTGTCTTTTTTAATAATTTGTATATCGTTTGCAGTAAAATCAGTTTGGTGATTACTTAAAAGACTGCTAGTATAATGAAGTTCAAAACGATCATTGAATGTTCCGCTTGTGGAATTGAATGTTACACTTTGCGCTTTTAAATCATAATAAGTATTGGTTGTTTTGTCTAACAAATAAATGTTTTGATTGTTGAATAAACCGTCAAAGTTCTCTAAGGCTATGGTAAAATCTCCCGTTAATGTTGTTGAATATCCTATTGGTACTACATCACTATCATTGAAAGGTAAAGCTCTTCCTTGAATGGACAAATTAGTTGTTCCCAATACAGAGTATAGTGAAACTACATTTCCAGCGGGCATTGTATTGCCATCAAAAAGTGAGTCTATTCCATTGGTTGCTCCTTGGATATACCCTACAAGGGTTTCGTCATAGGCTCCCCCAGTATTAGAGATGTTTAACCACACTCTGTGTTTTTCAATTGTGGAAGACATGGTATTTTGATTATTGGCCTGAACAGTTGTATTAATGGATTTAAAGAACTGGTCATTATTTCCAGCAATTCTCATGCTGTTATTGAAAGTGGCTGCATAGCTTCCGTTCGCTAAAGCTGAATTGGCTTCAATAAAGAATCCTTGACCAGCGGCTATTTTTCCGTTAGGAGTAACCCCACCTGTAATAGCTGTCGACCCTGTTTTTACTCCTCCAGTAATGTTGTATTTGGCATAATCATCTTTTGTATAATTATAGATTGACGTGCCTGGGATGGTATTGCTTATTGCAGTATTGTGTGTCCATAAATAAATGGTTCCATTCACAACGCCTGTATTGGCAGCGTTCAATAAAAAGCTATCAATATCAATTGCAGAAGGGTAGGGGTTTCCAATTAAGTTGTAGGTTGTTCCTGTTCCTTTTACAATAGTTGCATTGATTACCCCATTGTTTGGTGTTCCATTGATAGTAGTCAGTACCACTTGTGGAGTACTGAAGTTTAAGTTGTTAGGCACTCTAACAATATATCCTTTAGCAGCAGCCATTACATTGGTTGCCACTTCCGACGCCCAATTGTTTATACTTGCATTAAAAGAATAATAGAGCGATGGTGTTCCAAATTGGCTTAGAGTTTGGCCTGCCAATGGAGATGACCAATAGGTATAATCGTATTGTTTCAAAGGGGTTGTATTTCTTTTGAAGGTTATGTTTCCAATATCAGAGGCGTTATCGTCAATTTGAACAAGACTTCCTTGGTCTTGTATTATTATATTAGCCGTTGCCGCTATTGTAATATCTCTTTGCACTACAAATGTAACGCCTGCTGGGACTGTAATTGTTGCGTTACCAGTTACTTGGCAAGAACATACATTCAGATCGCTCGCTAATGTATAATTGCTTGCGATTATAACTGGCGTTGTTGGATCTGGCGTACTTGTCCAACTTCCATTATAGGTAATAGCATTGGGTACTGTTATTCCTAAAGCTGGTGTATTCGCTATAGCACAAGAACCACTTTGCACTACGGCTCTAAAATAGCGTGTTGTAGTCAGGGCACCGATTAAGGCACTGGTTAGTGTGGTTGCTGTGGAAGCGATGTCAGTTACTCCTAATGTAAAGGCGGCATCATTGGCATATTGCCATTTTATTACATTACCTGTATTTCCTGATAAAATAATCGGATTTGGTGTTCTTCCTTTACAGATTGTACTACTTGTAGAGCTCAATGTTCCAGCTACAGTGGCAGGAATGACAGTAACTAATTGTGTTATTCCAGTTGTTGCGTTACTACAAACGGTATCCATTCTGTTTACCCAATAGGTTGTATTAGCTGTTGGACTTACTGTTATGCTTGCACTTGTTTGACCTGCAATTACATTAGAGCCAATTGTTGACCCGGTACCCCATTGATAGGCACCAGATGTTCCTAATGTTCCACCAGTTGCTGTTAATGTTGTACTACTTCCATTACAAAGAGTAGTAGTCCCAGAAATACTAGTAGGTGCTGTTGAAGCAATATTTGTATTGGTTAGGGTCATATTTATATTAGCATTTCCAGTATTTTCAGTAAGTCTAATTTCAATTTGTGATGTTGCATCGAGATTGTATGAACCTATAATCACATTAAAATTTCCGGACCCACTCCAAGATGCAGCAGACCATATAAGAGTACCATTCAAATAAACTTGCGCCACATCATCCCAATTTTGCATAGCTAAGGTATAGGTTCCACATGGAAATCCTAATCTTTTTGCTACCATAGTGAAATTATCATTTGGAACAGGGCATCCCGACCAACCAGCAGAACTAGAAGGAGATGTTGCCAATCCCCAATTGTTTGTTCCTGTTTGTGTATCAAAACTTAACGTATTGGTTGTATAAAATCCTGCATATACAGCTGTTGCCAAGGTGATATCTGGAGTCGAATAGCCATATACATTCCATGCGTTAGTTCCAGCGACTGCTGGATTACCAGGAGGAGCGGTTATCAAAACTGTTGTAGTTACTCCAGTAGTATAATAAGCGCATCCTGCATCGTATCTTCTTACCCAATAGGTTGTTGAGGAGGTTGGACTTACAGTAATAGAGACGCCGTTTTGTCCAGCAATAATATTTGATCCGACTGTTGAACCTGTGCCCCATTGGTAAACCGCTCCTGAAGCAGAAGTACCTCCTACTGCTGTTAAGGTAGTGTTTCCGCCCGCACAAGCAGCAGCTCCAGCTCCACTAATGGATGTTGGTGCCGTTGATGGGCTTGTTACTGTAATATATATAGTTTGTCCAGAGGTTTGTGTATTACATGGTGCAGGATCCATTCTTCTCACCCAATACGAACCAGATGTAGTTGGATTTACAATAATTGAAGCGCTAGTTTGTCCCGTAATAATATTACTTCCTACACTTCCACCTGAACCCCATTGATATACAGCTCCAGAACCCATTGTTCCGCCACTAGCTGTTAATGTTAAATTAGCACCACTGCATGTGGTTGTGGATCCAGAAATTGTAGTAGGAGCAGTTGACGGCGTTGA
>CAIWKX010000085.1 GCA_903913315.1 uncultured Bacteroidota bacterium
AAAATCAAACTTTTCTTTCATAATATGTCAAATTTAAAAATTTTATTAATTCAATTTTTATACTTGACACAGTTTATTGAGCATACTCATAGTTTTGGCCTATAACGTTCTTATACTTTTCTGAATCAAAAATTTAACAGTTCAAAAGCAATTTAGACTAGTCGAAAAGTAAAATTGAAAGGTCTAAAAGCAATTTAGACTAGTCAAAAAGCAAAATCGGAAGGTCTAAAAGCAATTTAGACTAGTCAAAAAGCAAAATTGAAAGGTCTAAAAGCAATTTAGACTAGTCAAAAAGCAAAATTGAAAGGTCTAAAAGCAATTTAGACTAGTCAAAAAGTAAAATCGAAAGGTCTAAAAGCAATCTAGACTAGTCAAAAAGCAAAATCGAAAGGTCTAAAAGCAATTTAGACTAGTCGAAAAGCAAAATCGAAAGGTCTAAACGTAATTTAGACTAGTCGAAAAGCAAAATTGTCCTTTAAAAAGACTTGATTTTCAATTTTTAAAGAACAATTGATAAGTAAAGAAACCAATTAATAGTTGGATAGAGTAGTGAAAATAAGTTTAACCTTAAAAAGCAATGTTTTATCGCATTGAGCAAATAGTGAAAAGAACAATTTATTAATCAATAAAATAAAATTATATGGGAAGAGGTTTTGTAGAAACAAACGATGATGCATTTGATGCACAATTGCACAATTTTTCTATCAAATTACCAAATTATAAAATATTGTTGGGATTTACAGATGAAGAATTGGATGAAGCTAAAAATGATTCACTCTTTTGGAGTTATACTTTGAGGGCAGATAATTTGGTTGAGAAGTATGCAAAAGACTTTAAAAAGTCAAAGACTTTTTTGAGAAAAGGGAGTGGAAACGAAATTTTTAATGGGTTGCCAGGCCCGCCTGATTTGGGAGTACAACCGCATTTAGTTGCGGCAAATATTCAATATCGTTTTAGCTACAAGGCTAAAAAGGCAAAAGCGAGTACGAATTATACAAAAGCTATTGGAGCTGATTTGGGGATTGAAGCTCCACACCAAACTTTTGATCCAGTATTGGGCAAGCCTAATTTGTCCATCTTTCTTAACGCGGGACATCCCGAAATAACTTACGTAAAAGGAAAATACAACGGATTGGCTTTGTATAAAGATTCCGGTGAGGGATATGTGTTTTTGGCAACCCTTTTTAAAACTAATTACACGGATAACAGTCCGCTGCCTCCAAGCGGAACAAGTAAAGTGTGGCGTTATAAAGCCATTTACATTTGGCAAGACAAGGAAATTGGCAAGTGGAGTGATGAAAATTCTATTGCAGTCTCCCGTTAACCTACTACGTGCGAAACACCTTCTGATGGGCATTACCAAAGGAGGGTGTTTTTTTATGGAATGCAGTGAGGAAGGAGGGAGGTGAAAATTTGGGGAATTATTAGTATATTTGGGAAGTATTCAATATTTATAATTGAATGAATACAAAAGAGTAGAGGGTTCATAAATACTATAGTAAATCATAAATTCATGAAAATTTCACACGTATTATTTTTTCTGCTTTTTACAAGTTTATTATTTTCTCAAGAATTTCATTCTAAATTAAAATTGACTAGTGATAGTGATACTATTTTTTGGAAGAAATACAAAGATGAACTTGTGAAGAAATATGATTTAGGGTTTATTGAAAGTAATAAAAGTAATGTTGTTTTTAGATTTTGGACTTTTGGAAGAACAATAGAAATTTCAAAAAAGGAAAACAGATATTATGGAAATTTAAGTTTCTTTGTTAAAGAGAATTCTAAAAACTCAAATAAAATATTTAAAAAAGTTTATCCTTTAGAAAATAATAAATGCTTAGCAATTGTAAAATTAATTGATAGCACCAAAATTAATTCAATTCCTTCTGACAAACTAATAAAGAAATGGCACCATGGTCTGGATGGAATAACCTATTTTATTGAAACTAAATCTGACAAAGAATATTCTTTTAAAAATTATTGGGAGCCAAGTGAACAAAAAGAGGTTTCTGAAGCGATTAGAATTGAAAGATTTATAAATAAACTTTATGAAATAAGTGAAATGGAAGAAATTTCTAAACAATTTGATAATGAAATTCCATTTCAGGGTTATACTTTTGAGGGTTCTGGTATAGTTAGAATGAGAGTTTTGAACAAAGAAGATTAAAATTGGATAAAAAAATTATAAATAATTAAATTCGCATCTTCTAAAATAGTTTACCCCCTATACTTATCATTCAACCCTTTATTTCCTAAAATCATGGGTTTGATTTTTTCCATTCGGGTGATTTTTGTTTTTTCTTGTTTGGCGGTGGCAATGTATTCTAAGAATTCTTTTTGCTTAAAGGGAGAAAAAGCATCAAAGGCCTTGGTAAAGGCACTGTCTTTTTTTAATTCCGCAGCAAAAAAATCACAGATGACCACTTCCTTTTTTACCGGTTTATGACTCAATCCCTTATTTTCATTGGCAATAGCTTCTTTGATATAGGCCAATAGTAACTTTTCATTAATTTCTTCTTTACTAGTAAACCGCCATTGGCGCAATGCTTTGGTCACGCCTTCTTGTGCATTGACCAATACCTTAGCTTCGTCTTTCAAAAAAACACCATTCATAAACCAAACCCCAAAATAGGATTTGAATCCGCCAACACCCACTATGTTTTTGTTGTTGAGGGTATAAATTGGGGCTCCCCATTTGGTCGTTTCCACCAATTCGGTCTTCGCCAAGATGCCTTTTAAGATTTCTAGTTCCTCTTCCCATTGGTTGACTTTGTTCCAAGTGTGTTTTTCTTCCATGATCCGTGAAATTTAGGTTGTTAAACAGGAACTAAATGTATAAAAAAAATCCACAAGTTTCAGTAGGTAGAAACTTGTGGGAATTTGTATAAAACAAGTTGTAATGTCAACTAGTTATTGTTAGAAAAGTCGGTAGTTGCGGTTAATTCGGCAATTTTAACGATAACATCTACCGCTTTTTGCATGCTTTCTACCGGTACATATTCGTATTTCCCATGGAAATTATGCCCCCCTGCAAAGATATTTGGACAAGGTAATCCCATATACGACAATCTAGAACCGTCAGTTCCACCACGAATTGGTTTAATTAGCGGTGTGATGCCCAATTGTTTCATCGCCTCTTCCGCCAAATCAACAATATACATCATCGGTTCTACTTTTTCTTTCATATTGTAGTATTGGTCTTTTACCTCTGCAATACAAATGTCTTCCCCAAATTGTGCGGCGAATTTCGCATTGATTTTGGCAGCAATAGCCAAGACTACATCTTTACGTTTTTGGAACAAATCGGCATCGTGGTCGCGAATGATTAGTTCTAATTTGGTTTCTTCAATGCTACCCGATAATCCGGTAACGTGATAGAAACCTTCATAATCTATAGTTTCCTGTGGGATTTCATTCTTTGGCAATTCGTTGATAAAATCATTTGCGATAAGCATTGAATTGATCATTTTTCCTTTAGCATATCCAGGATGTACGCTTTTTCCTTTGAAGATAATCTTCGCACCTGCGGCATTGAAGTTTTCATATTCCAATTCGCCAATTTGACTACCGTCCATAGAGTATGCCCACTTCGCTCCAAATTTCTCTACATCGAAAATATCGGCACCACGACCAATTTCTTCGTCTGGCGTAAATCCTACACGAATTTTTCCGTGTTTAATTTCGGGATGTTGTACCAAATATTCCATCGCAGATACAATTTCGGTAAGACCCGCTTTGTCGTCGGCACCCAAAAGCGTTAATCCGTTGGTGGTGATTAAGGTTTGTCCTTTATACAACAATAAATCTTTGAAATAACTTGGAGAAAGTACGATGTTTCGTGCCGCGTTCAACACGATATCACCACCATCATAGTTTTTTACGATTTGAGGTTGTACATCTTTTCCTGTAAAATCTGGTGAGGTATCATAATGAGAAACAAAACCTATTGTCGGTACGTCATGACTTACATTACTAGGAAGTGTTCCCATCACATAACCATTTTCGTCAATGGTCACTTCGATTAATCCTATGGTTTGAAGTTCTTTTACTAATAAATTAGCAAGAACTAATTGTTTTTCTGTGCTTGGAGTTGTTGGAGAATTAGCATCCGATTCGGTATCGATAACGGCATAGCTAATAAAGCGGTCAATAATATGTTGCATGAATTTAGTTTGTGAAATTTAGTGTGCAAATATACAAATTTGATGGGTTTAGTTTTAGGATACTCTATAAAAAAAATCCCCAGCTGAACGAACAGTTGAGGATTACTATTTATTGATAAACAAGGTTTTTATTCATGAACCAAAACCCATTCGCCACTAGCAAGCATGCTTTCGGCTTTTTTGTATTTTAAAGTTTCTGTTTTACCACTCATCACGTGTTTGATAGTCACAGTATCGTTTCTATTGATTTTTGGAGCATCACGCACAATGGTTTCCGTTACTTGACGTTGTTGTGTTTGTCCCGCTTCACGGTTTTGCTCTGCTAACGAATCACTATTCGGAATTTCGTCTTTAGACTCGATGTAATTTTCTTTTCTACGCACTTCTTGACGTGCTTCTTGAATAGTATTGTTTTGCTGTGGCAAGTCGCCTTTAAATAAGAAAGAGATAACTTCTTTATTTACGCCGTCCAACATATTTCTAAACAAGTTGAAGGCTTCCAATTTGTAGATAAGCAAAGGATCTTTTTGTTCGTGAACTGCCAATTGCACCGAAGTTTTCAATTCGTCCATTTTACGTAAATGTTTTTTCCAAGCTTCATCCACAATAGCTAGCGTGATATTCTTTTCAAAGTCAGCAACTAATTGCGCACCGTTTGTATCGTAAGCTTTTTTCAAATCAGTAACCACATTCAACGATTTAATTCCGTCTGTAAATGGCACTACGATTCTTTCGTATTGATTATTTGGATTTTTATAAACATCAGTGATGATAGGCAAAGCTTCACGAGCACTTCGGTCTGTTTTCTCCGTATAATAGTGCATCGCTGCTTGGTATACTTTTCTAGTTAATTCCATTTCGTTCATCTTATCGAATTCCGAAGAGGAAACAGGAGAGGTAATAGAGAAATAACGAATCAATTCAAACTCAAAGTTTTTGAAATCGTTTTTCCCTTTGTTGTCACCCACGATAACTTCGCAAGTGTCAAACATCATATTTGCAATATCCAGTTTCAAACGCTCTCCATGCAAAGCATGACGACGACGTTTGTATACTACTTCTCTTTGTGCATTCATAACATCGTCATATTCTAACAGACGTTTACGAGTACCAAAGTTATTTTCTTCTACTTTTTTCTGTGCTCTTTCAATAGATTTAGTCATCATAGAATGTTGAATCACTTCACCTTCTTGCAATCCCATTCTATCCATTACTTTGGCTACTCTATCAGAACCAAAAAGACGCATTAAGTTATCTTCCAAAGAAACATAGAATTGTGAGCTTCCAGGATCTCCTTGACGACCGGCTCTACCACGCAACTGACGGTCAACACGACGCGAATCGTGACGTTCCGTTCCGATAATTGCTAAACCACCTGCCGCTTTTACTTCAGGAGTTAATTTAATATCCGTTCCACGACCAGCCATGTTGGTTGCAATGGTTACGACACCCGATTTACCTGCCTCAGCAACAATGTCTGCTTCTTTTTTGTGCATTTTTGCATTCAATACGTTGTGTTCTACACCACGCATTTTCAACATTCGACTCAATAATTCCGAAATTTCTACTGATGTTGTTCCAATTAAGACCGGTCTTCCAGATGCCGAAAGTTGTGTTACATCTTCAATAACGGCATTGAATTTTTCGCGAACCGAACGGTAAACTAAATCTTCTTTGTCATGCCTAGACATTCCTCTGTTGGTTGGAATTTCTACTACGTCTAATTTATATATTTCCCAAAGTTCTCCTGCCTCTGTTACTGCAGTTCCCGTCATACCCGCTAATTTGCTGTACATACGGAAATAATTTTGCAAAGTAATGGTTGCAAAAGTTTGTGAAGCCGCTTCAATAGTAACATGTTCTTTGGCTTCTATTGCTTGGTGTAGTCCATCTGAATAACGACGACCATCCATGATACGACCTGTTTGCTCATCAACGATAAGGATTTTATTATCCATGATAACATACTCCACGTCTTTTTCAAAAAGGGCATACGCTTTTAAAAGTTGCGTTAACGTGTGAATTCTTTCCGATTTGATTCCAAAATCTTGGAATAAATGTTCTTTTGCTTCCGCTTCTTTGTCTTTATCTAATTTTTGTTTTTCGATATTAGCAATTTCTGTCCCGATATCTGGAAGCACGAAGAAGTTTTCATCGGTATCTTGAGAAAGAAATTTGATTCCGTTATCAGTTAATTCTACTTGATTGTCTTTTTCTTCGATTACAAAATACAACGCTTCATCAACCAATGGCATTTTTCGGTTGTTGTCGGTCATGTATTCGTTTTCTGTTTTTTGTAACAGTTGTTTTACTCCTTCTTCACTCAAGAATTTAATCAAAGCTTTGTTTTTTGGCAAAGCACGATATGCTCTTAATAATTGAAAACCACCATCTTTTGCATTTCCTTCTTTAATTAACTTTTTCGCTTCCGATAAAAAGCCATTCGCCAATTGACGTTGTAGATTATAAAGGTTTTCAACTTTTGGTTTTAGTTCATTAAACTCATGACGGTCGCCATCAGGTACAGGACCAGAAATAATTAAAGGCGTTCTAGCATCATCAATTAATACCGAATCGACCTCGTCAACAATAGCATAATTATGTTTTCTTTGCACTAAGTCTTCTGGCGAATGTGCCATATTATCTCTTAGATAATCAAACCCAAATTCGTTATTTGTTCCGTAAGTAATATCCGCTTCGTAGGCTTTTCTTCGTTCTGGGGTATTAGAAGGATGGTTATCGATACAATCTACGATTAATCCGTGGAATTCAAACAATGGAGCTTTCCAAGTACTATCACGTCGTGCCAAGTAATCATTCACAGTTACCAAGTGAACACCATTTCCTGTCAAAGCATTTAAGTAGAGCGGAAGAGTTGCCACTAATGTTTTACCTTCTCCTGTTTGCATCTCTGCAATTTTACCTTCATGTAGCACAATACCACCAATTAACTGAACATCGTAGTGAATCATGTCCCAAGTGATGTCTTTTCCAGCCGCATTCCATTGGTTAGCCCAATTGGCTTGGTCTCCAACTAGGGTAATATAAGGTTTTGTTGCCGAAAGTTCTCTATCTTTTTCAGTTGCAGTAACGGTAATTATAGAATTGTCTTTGAAACGTCTGGCAGTTTCTTTTACCACTGCAAAAGCTTCTGGCAGTATTTCCATCAATACTTTTTCAGAAATATCATAAGCTTCTTTTTCTAAAGCATCGATAGCATTGTAGATGTCTTCTCTTAAATCAATATCAGAAGTATTTTCCGCTTCTATTTTTTTACTAGCAATATCAGCGTCTTGTTTGGCGCGTGCTTGTTTTATTTTTTCTTTGAATTCAGCAGTTTTGGCTCTCAATTCATCGTGAGACAATGCAATCAAAGAAGATTCTAATGCTTTTATTTTTGTAATATAAGGTTGTGTAGCTTTTACATCTTTTTGAGACTTATCACCTACAAATGCTTTAAGTATGCTATTTATGAAACTCATAATTGGGTTTATTTTTTTATTTTAAAAATCCCTAAACTTTGGGAGTGCAAATTTAAACAAAAAAAAAGCCCCTAAGGAGACTTTCTTTCTGTTGTGTTAGTTTATTTTCTTTAATATTCATCCTCATTCCAAAGATAATCTTCGTCAGTTGGATAATCTGGCCAAATTTCTTCCATTGATTCATATATCTCACCTTCGTCTTCAATAGACTGAAGATTCTCAACCACCTCTAAAGGAGCGCCAGCTCTAATAGCGTAGTCTATAAGTTCATCTTTGGTTGCAGGCCACGGTGCATCACTTAAATACGACGCTAATTCTAATGTCCAATACATCTGCTTTCGATTTTATAATTTATGCAAAAATAAATTTTTAACTGAAATAGTCAAGTAAAAATTGATTTATTTTTAGTTAAAGTTAAGAACGTTTTTTTTTAGTGTTCAGTTTACAGTCTCAGTAGGCATTAACAACTGAAAGAATACTGAGATGGGCTACTATTTTCTAGGAATCCATTGAACTTCTTCAGCTCGCAGGTCTAAAGACAACTTTCGTGCCAAGACAAAAAGGTAGTCAGAAAGTCGGTTTAGATATTTAATGACAAGTTCATCTGTAGGTTCTATGTCATTCAAATGAACCGCTAAACGTTCTGCGCGTCGGCAAACGCAACGAGCAATATGACAATATGACACAGTAGTGTGCCCTCCTGGTAGTACAAAGTGAGTCATTGGCGGTAGTGATTCTTCCATTTTATCAATTTCTTGTTCTAGAAATTCAATATCAGATTCTTTAATGCCAAGGTTTTGAAGCCTTTTTTTACCACTTTTCAAGGTCTCTTTTTCAGGTGGCGTTGCCAATATGGCTCCAACGGTGAAAAGTCGATCTTGAATTTCAATCAATACGTCTTTGTAATGGGAATTTATTTCTTGGTCGCGAATTAATCCAATATGTGAATTTAATTCGTCAACAGTTCCGTAGCTTTCAATTCGAATATGATGTTTGGAAACTCTAGTACCTCCGAAAAGTGCTGTGGTTCCGTTATCACCAGTTTTTGTGTATACTTTCATTAAGAATATTAGATTTTAGATATTAGATATTAGACTTTTTGAATCTGTTTTCTAATATTGTTTGGATTTTCAAAGATAACAAAAATAAAAATGGATTGTCAATTAGCCCTGACAGAGTGGAAATCCTTTTTATTTTTTAATAAAAGCATCTCGACTGAGTCAATGCGTCAAAAAAACAAAAAGATTGGAACGGCGGCAGGAATAAGGATTGCAGATAAAACCCGAATGATTCGCTCCAAATTTTACAAATGACCTTCGTTCAAATTGTCACTTTCAATCAATCCATCGCGTAAACGGATGATTCTATGAGCATATTTAGCAATGTCTTCTTCATGAGTTACCAGAATTACCGTGTTTCCGGCAGCATGAATGTCGCCAAAAAGCTTCATGATTTCTACCGAAGTTTTACTGTCAAGATTTCCTGTGGGTTCATCGGCAAGAATGATTGAAGGGTGATTGACTAAAGCTCGAGCGACAGCCACACGTTGGCGTTGTCCTCCTGAAAGTTGGTTGGGTTGGTGATCCATTCTATCTGCAAGATTTACTTGCGCTAATACTTCTGTAGCTCTCTTATTTCTTTCTGATTTTGAATGTCCTGCATAAATCATAGGTAAGGCAACATTGTCTAAAGCTGTTGTTCTGGGTAGTAAATTAAACGTTTGAAAAACGAATCCTATTTCTTTATTTCTAATTTCAGCCAAATCATCATCGTGCATTTGTGAAACGTCTTTCCCGTTAAGGATATAACTTCCCGAAGTGGGTGTGTCCAAACATCCTAAAAGATTCATCAAAGTAGATTTTCCCGAACCAGAAGGTCCCATTAAAGCTACGTATTCTCCTTTGTTGATTTGTAAATCAATACCTTTTAAAACGTTAATAATTTCGCTGCCTAGAACAAAATCACGTTTGATATTAGTTATATTAATTAATGGATTTGCCATTGAGAATGATGAATATTAGATTACGAATTGAGATTTCAGAATGTAAATATAAGTAATCAAATTCCGTTTTTTGTTACAATAATTGTAAATTTATTTTTAAGTTCTAATCACAAAATGTTCTTTCTCTTGTTCACTTCTAAAGAAAATAATTCCCCATTGAAAGGTATCAATTGTCACAGTAACTTTCGGGTGTTTTTTAATAATTCCCCAAGCTTCTTCCATAGCTCCACTCCAATGGATGTCATCAAAAATCCAAACAGTATCATTAGTGATAGTGGGAAGTAAAAGTTCAAAATAGTCTAAAGTGGCTTTTTTAGAATGATTGCCGTCGAAGTAAATTAGATTGTAGGTTGTAGGTTGTAGGTTGTGGTTTTTTAGATACTCTTCAAACTTTGTATTTACAAATTCGATGTTGTTTAGATTTTGCAATTGACATTGATTTTTTGCAATTGACATTGTGTTTGTACAACCTTCTAAAGTTGTGATTCTCCCTTTTTTATTTCCTAATGTTAAAGCAGCAGTTGCAAGACCTAAAGAAGTTCCAATTTCAAGACTGTTTTCGGGTTGAAAATAATTTACAATCCGAAATAATAATTTAGCTCTTTTTGAAGAAATTCCCGCATTTTTTGCAATTTGATTAATAGCTCGTGTATTGCTTTTAAATACTCTTGAGCCAGCTCCGAAATCGGTTATTTCAATGGTGTTTTTATTTAGTAAAAGTGCGTTTCGATAGTTTTTTAAAATAGAATATTCTGGATAATTCTTTTTGTCATAAAAACATTTGGTAACCAAATTAAATACAAACGGCGAATGTACTCCATGTTGATTTTTGGAGTGCCATAGAAAGGTTAGGTATGATTTTATAATTTGTAGCACAGAGTATTCCAAAGTTTAGCACAAAGTAACGCAAAGAATTAGTAACAAAAAAAACGTTGAGGAACATTGTGACAAACTTCGTGTGACGTTGTGAACCATTATTCCATTTTTGAACTCAACTCAAACCAACGTTCTTCTTTTTCTTCCAAAGTTTGAATCACTTTTTGCAATTCATTAGCTTTAGCTTCAATTTCATTGTCGCCCACTTTTCCGTCAGAGAATAATTGTTCGATTTGTTTCTTTTGGTATTCTAAATCTTTGATTTCTTTTTCAATTTTATTGAACTCTTTTTGTTCATTAAAATCTAAGCCTGATGAAATAGTTTTAGTTTTCCAGTTGTTTTTTTCTTTGTTATCATCTTTATTAGCTGGTTCAGCCGAATCTTCATACGCTCTAAAATCAGAATAATTTCCAGGGAAGTTCTCTACGATTCCGTTACCTCTAAACACAAATAAATCATCTACAATTTTATCCATGAAATACCTGTCGTGAGAAACGACAAGCAAACAACCTGGAAAATCTAATAAGAAGCTTTCTAATACATTCAGCGTTACTATATCCAAATCGTTAGTAGGCTCATCCAAAATCAAGAAATTCGGATTCTGAATCAAAACTGTACACAAATACAACCGTTTCAATTCACCACCGCTCAATTTTTCTACAAAATCGTATTGCTTTTTACTGTCAAAAAGAAAACGTTCCAATAATTGTGAAGCCGAAATCAATTTGCCTTTCATCAACGGAATGTATTCACCGTATTCTTTTATAATATCTATAACTCGTTGTCCGGGTTTTGGATTAATTCCACTTTGGGTATAATACCCAATTTTAATAGTGTCTCCAGTAATTACTTTTCCAGCATCAGTCGGAATCGTTTTGGTCAATAAATTCAAGAAAGTTGATTTTCCAGTTCCGTTTTTACCAATAATTCCAATTCGAGCACCACGTTGAAAGTCAAAACTGAAGTTTTCTAAAATTTTTTTGTCTCCGAATTTCTTCGAAATCTTATGTAACTCTATAATCTTGCTTCCAAGACGTTCCATATTGATTTCTAATTCCACTACATTTTCTTTTCTGCGACTTTCTGCTTTTTCTTTAATTACGTAAAAATCATCTTGACGCGATTTTGATTTGGTAGTTCGTGCTTTAGGTTGGCGTCGCATCCAGGCTAATTCTTTCACAAAAAGGTTTTGCGCTTTATCAATACTCGCATTTTCGGAAGCCAAGCGTTCTTCTTTTTTCTCTAAATAATACGAATAATTTCCTTTATAGCTATATAATTTCCCGTTGTCTAATTCTATAATTTCGTTGCAAACGCGTTCCAAAAAGAAACGGTCGTGAGTAACCATAAACAAGGTAATGTTTTCTTTAGCAAAATAACTTTCCAACCATTCAATCATCTCTAAATCTAAATGGTTGGTAGGCTCATCTAAAATCAATAACTCGGGACGATTGATTAGAATAATGGCTAATGAAAGACGTTTTTTCTGTCCACCAGACATGTTTTTTACTTTCAATTTGAAATCTTCCAACTTCAATTTGAATAAAATTTGTTTGAATTGGGTTTCAAAATCCCAGGCATTTAATCGATCCATATCATCAAAAGCTTTTTCATAGGCTTCAGTGTCGTCTGGATTTTCTAATGCTTTTTCATAGCGTTCGATTACATGTAGAATTTCATTATCTGATGCAAAAATACTTTCCTCAACTGTCAATTCATCTTGCAATTGCGGTACTTGCGATAGAAATGCCATTTTAATTTCTTTTCTAATCACCACTTGGCCTGAATCAGGTTCGTCTTCGCCATTAATGATTTTCATTATACAGGTTTTCCCTGAACCATTTTTGGCAATAAAAGCAATTTTTTGGTCTTTATTGATTCCAAACGAAATGTCTTTGAACAGGGTGCGTTCTCCAAATGATTTTGAAATGTTTTCTACAGAAAGGTAATTCACAAGTCTATTTTTTTGCAAAAGTAAGCTATAAATTACGAATTAAAAATTACGAATTAGGAATTGTTTTTGGAACTGATTTTTAAATTCAATTTAACAAAGTATTAACAAAAAATATTTTTTTGAGCAGAAATAAAATTAATGTTTTTTTTCTTCCAAAAAATGCTTATATATTTACTTGAGTGCCGTAATTAAAAACTTACAAAATGAATTCTTATCAAAAAAATATCATTGTTTTAAACCTAAAAAATGCTATTTATAAAAATTTAGAATATTGGTTTTTAGAAGATTATATTGTAAAATGGGATAGCACCAAAAATTATATTAGAAAGCGATTAAATGAAAATTCAACTTCAGAAAATCCAGTTGAATATGTTTTTTTGATAAACGATACAATTTTAGGTTTTTCTTGCAAAAATGAATATTCAGATATTAAATATTCCAATTTATTAATTGATGATTTGATGTTGTTGAAACCTATTTCATTAACACAATTAGAACTATATAAAAGTGTTATCATCGATTGGATTTTTAATCATCATTTGAAAAACGAACTAGTTTTCAAAGCTATTCAATCTTTGCAAAAATTTGAAGTTCAAAAACATCAGTTTTCAGATTTTGCAAGTTGCGTCTGTGTAATTGACGCAGTAGATTTAGGATTTAAATTGAATGATTTTTTTGCACCAATAAATCAAAAGTTCAAAAACATACATCAGTTCTTTTGTACTCAATACGAAACAAATAAAGTTTTGAAACAAGTAAACCTTACTAAAGTGTTTTTTATAGACCAATTAGTTTTAGGATATACTTTTCAAATGGAAGGTAGTTCCAAAGAGCATTTTTTTTGGAGTATTTATTTAGAAGAACAATTGTTTTTGATGGATAAAATTACTTTTGATACACCATTAGAATTAAAAGTTGATACAATTTTGGATAAAATAAATCTAAAAGGTATTGAAAATATAAGCATTACAGAATTAGAATTTTTAAACAAACAACAATATGAGAGTTAACAAACCACCAATGTTATATTTTGGACATTTGCATTTAAAGTATCGAGGAAGAAATAATAGTTTTGAGCAAGATAGAAGTTTGACCAAAGTCATGGTTATAGAAAGAGAGTTTAATTCAAAAGAAGAACTTGTAGTGTTTTTAACTACGTATGATGGAACTGAAATTATGTTTAGTATGATTTCTTCTAATTTATACATTAAAGAGAATGGTAAATACCAATTGAAAGAAGATCAGAATTATTGCTGTTTTGAACTTCTTTTATCGGATAAAATGATGCTTTTTAATGGAAATATTGCTTATGAGAAAAAATTTGGAGATCAATTTTCTTTTAAAGAAGATTTTGAAGCAACCATAATTATAAATGAAAATGAAATGCTGCTTCGCACATGGATACAACACGAACAAATAATTATAACTAATTAAAAACTTGAAATTTATGGAAGAAATAAGCAAGGCTATTTTAGATTATGTTGAGGCATTGAATGAACTGAAAAGATTAAATATCGTTAAAAATCAAAAAGATTTCACATCACAATTAGGGGAATGGATGGCTTCCATAATTTATGGTGGAAATTTAGCTGTAAGTGGAAAACAAGAAGATTGGGATTTAGAAGTAAATGGAACTAAATATCAAATTAAAACTCATGCTAAAGCATATTCAACTAAAAGAGAAAATACTGATTTTAAATATTCTAAGGGTTCAAAAATAGATTTTATTGTTATAATTGTTTTTGATGAAAATTATAAAATTAAGAAAATTTATAAAGTGCCCTTTGATATTGCACATGAATTAGTAAATAAAGATAGAAAGGAATTGGTTATTAAATGGAAAGATTTAGATGAAAGATTTACTGAGAATATAGATGATATCTTGCTGAAAAATGAAATATTAACTATATTCAAAAAATAATTCTTTATGAAAATTTATAAAATTAAAATTGGAAATACATATTATAAAGCAGGCTATTTTAACACTGGGAAAGAAGCTTCTTTAGAATTAGAATATAAAAGTGAAAAGGTACTATTGTATTTTAATAAAAAGAAAATTGATATTGATAGTAAGATTAATAGAACATCTAACAAAAATGGTACAGTTAGAATATATGGAGGAAATAAATTTAAAAAATTCATTCAAGACAATTACAAATTAAATGAAGATTTGGAATTTGAAATTATATCAAAAACAGAAATCAATTTTGTAAAAAAGTATAAATTATAAAAACCCAAAACCATGCACAAAATCCAAGAAGCAACCACAGATCATGTCCAAGAAATAGTTTCACTTTGGACAAAACTCATGAACATTCACAAAGAAATGGATGCTCATTATTTTTGTGAAACAGATAATTCAATAAACGAATATAAGTCAGATATAGAATGGTCTATTAATCACGATTCCAATAAAGTATACGTTGCTTTGGTCGATAATAAAGTGGTTGGCTATGTCACGGCTCAATTAGTTTATTTCTATAAATCGTATTACAATATGGATTCACATTGTTCTATAGAAGATATAATGATTGATACTGATTATCATCATTTAGGTATTGGAAAGGCTTTTATCGAAGAAATAAAGTCATGGTCTCAATCAAATGGGATTAAAACGCTTCAATTACATGTTTTTTCAAAGAATGAAAAAGCTCTAGAGTATTTCAAAAAGCAAGGATTTGAAAGTTTGTTTACTATTTTGAATTTTAAAATTTAGTATTAAACATATAAATCTTTCTATATATTACTCAATCATTATTCTTAAAAATTATCTGATTATATTTGTCAAATGCAACTATCAGTTATTATCCTTAATTACAATGTACGCTATTTTTTAGAGCAATGCGTTTTAAGTGTTCAAAAAGCACTTTCAACCATTGATGGCGAAATCATTGTAATCGATAACAGTTCGTCAGACAATAGTTGCGAAATGATGAAACAACTTTTTCCGAATGTAAAACTCATTGAAAACAAAGATAATTTAGGTTTTCCAAAAGGAAATAACCTAGGTGTTGCTCAAGCAAAAGGGGATTATATTTGCATTTTAAATCCTGATACAGTTGTTGCAGAAGATACTTTTTCTAAAATTCTGAACACCAAAAACTGGCAACTGAACACTGGAATAATAGGTTGCAAATTAATCGACGGAACTGGGAATTTTCTTCCTGAAAGCAAACGCGGAATTCCAACGCCATGGGTTTCTTTTACAAAAATCTTCGGATTGTATAAACTTTCAAATATTTTTGGAAAATATTATGCGCAACATTTAACCGAAAATCAATCAGGAAAAGTAGGTATTCTTGTGGGTGCTTTTATGGTGATGCAACGCGAATTGTATAATGAAATTGGCGGATTCGATGAAAATTGCTTCATGTATTCCGATGACATTGATTTGAGTTATATGGTATTGCAAAAAGGAAAATACAATTATTACTTTCATGAAACTTCTGTAATACACTATAAAGGAGAAAGCACTGTCCGTGATGAAAAGTACATGAAACGCTTTCAAGAAGCGATGCAGTTTTTCTATAAAAAACATTTTAAAAAGTCATTTGTATTTGATTTTTTTATGAGAATTGGTGCAATGGTATTTTCGTTGATTAAGAAAAACCAATCCAAAGAAGTTACAAGAGAAATTGATGAATATATCATTTTTTCAAAGAATTCATTGCAATTGAATTTGAATAAAAAAGAAACTATTTTAAATGATTTTTCTAGATTTAAAAATGATTTAAATGCTTCTCTGGAAATCATTTTTGATACTAATTCATTTAGTTTTAAAGAAATCATTGATTTTATGAATTGTAATAAAAGCAAAAATTTAACTTTTAAGAATTATATTTCCAAATCCAATTTTATAATAGGAAGTAATAATTCAATAGATAGAGGCGAAATCATAATATTAAAAAATTAGTGTATTCTTTACAAAATGAAGATAAAAATACTAATTTTGCAATCATAATAAAAAAACACAACTTTAGTTTAAAGATATGGCAAAGTTTGAATTGAAATTACCTAAAATGGGTGAAAGTGTTGCAGAAGCAACAATTACCAACTGGTTAAAAAATGTTGGCGAAACTATCGCTGCCGATGAAGCAGTTCTTGAAATCGCTACTGACAAGGTAGATAGCGAAGTTCCAAGTGAAGTTTCGGGTATATTAATCGAGATATTATTCCAAGTGAATGATGTGGTTCAAGTTGGTCAAACTATTGCAATTATAGAAACAGAAGGCGGAAGCGTAGCAGCTACAAAAACGGATGATGTTGCTGCTCCAATTGTAGCTGACTCGAGCGGTAGCGAACAGGCGGAGCAAGTTGCTAAAGCTGTTGAAGTAGCTAAAGAATCTGTTGCTCCAGCTGATTTTTCAGGTTCTGATAAATTCTTTTCGCCATTAGTGAAAAACATTGCTGCAGCAGAAGGTGTTTCTGTTGCTGAATTAGAAAGTATTTCGGGTTCAGGAAAAGACGGACGTGTTACTAAAGAAG
>CAIWKX010000086.1 GCA_903913315.1 uncultured Bacteroidota bacterium
AAATAAGTGCAAAACAAAAATAATGAGGTTAATAGAAAGGTTACTGAAGAATACAACCTATCCCAAAAAACAGAACCTACTATACCCAAAAAAATAGCAAAAAAAAGGGTAATAAATTGTTGATGTTTTTCAAATGGATTTTTCCAGAATTTATTTATCTTATACTATAACATTATTTTTCTTTTTTATTGTTAATGGAATTCTAACAGGTACCTTTATAGAGGAGCCTGTTGTTTGGTATAATAATTTAGAAAATTTAGGAATCAGAATTGGTACTATTCCTATAGAAGATATATTTTATGGATTTTTAATGATTTCCACTATTATTCTATTGTTTGAAGAATTAAATAGAGTGGATAGTAATAAGAAATAATTTAAAAATGATGCTTTTTAATATTTCAATAAATAATAAAAACGAAAACTATTTGTGTTACAATTGATTTTAAAATACTACTACTTTATTCTTACTACCACCCAAACCATTTGATGAAATCTCTTTAAAAGTGTAAATAGTTTAATTGCGGTAACTTATTTTATATATTCTTTTAACTACTTTGGAGCATTAATCAAATAATCAAAAATTAAATTCTTTTGGTCATCTGTTATTTTAGCTTTGCGTTGCATCCAATTTAAATTTTTTTGCCATTCGACACTATTATATTTATTTGGTGAATACAATTGGTGGCAATTAGAACAATTGGTTACATAGATTTTTCTCCCGAGTGTAAGGTTTTCCAATGTAATTGTTCCACTATTTTCAATTGGAAAATACAATTGGCTTCCACACGAACATAGGCAAAGGAGTATTCCAATTAATGATATTTTTTTCATAACAGTTTGTTTTAAAAAGCAAACGAAAATGCCAATCTAGTTTCAAATTTTGTAAACTCATCTACATTCATTCCTTTCATTCCATCAGGATTATGTAGCCCAGATACTTGAGGAAGTGCTGTCAACATTACCCAAAAATTATTTGAACTATAACTAATTGTTGGACCACCAAACAAGGCTGATTGAGTTGAATTATCTTTTTTATAATTTATATTTCGGTCAATAAATTCAGCTCCTAAATTCCATTTTTTATTAATGTTATAGGATAAAGCATAGTTTACTTCATATCTATAAGCAGTATTTGTTGTCACTCTTCCATCTTTGGTAGTGGTTTCCCATTCTGGTTCAAAAACTAAATTTACAGCATGAAGTGTATTTCCAATTTTCTTATCAAAAATAGCTTTTAGTTCTAGTTCTAGTTCGTCAGTTGCCACTTCAATTTCTGCATAACCCCCAAAACCAATTTTATTTGCTACAGCATCAGAAAATTTATATTTCCATTCATTTGAAATAGAAATCTCAGTTGGTTCCATAACAATTTCGCCCGTGATATTGTCAAAACCTGCTTTTTGCATGGAGTTCAAATAAAAAGCTGTTTGAAGATTAGCACCTAATCCAATTTCATATTCCACTCTATTCTGTATTTCTCGATAATAATCTGTTTTTCCTTGTAAAACTGTTGTCCAAACTTCCAATTCTTTTTGTCCTTTATTCAAAACATTACTTTGATACGTGTAATTGAAAATTCTGTCTTGAGCCATCATGCTCATTGTACTTAATAGTAATACTGCTGCTGTAATTGAAAAAATAGTCTTCATTGTTAATTAATTATTTGTTTTTGAAATTGATTTTTGAAATTGATTTATTTGTGATAACCGTCTGTTAATGTTTTTAAAAAGGCAACGATATTTTGTTCTTCTTCATCCGATAAATTAAGATTTCCTAATTCTTTTACATTCATATTTTGTAGTGTTTCTGGTGGACCAAATTCTCCAGTATTCAAATCACGGCGATTATAAAAACGTACAACTTTTTCTAAAGTTAGTATCGCACCATTATGAAAATAAGGTGCTGAAACAGCAATGTTTCTTAAAGTAGGAACTCTAAATTTTCCGTAATGAGCTGGTTGTGATACGATAGCTCCAATACCTAAATCAACATAATTAGCTCCAGCACTATTTAAAGGCTGGTTATAAAATGGATTGTTCAAATTCTTTGGAATACCAATATTGTCATAACTAAAATCGGTAAAAAGTGCTTTCTTTACATTTTCATCGGGCTCAGTTACATGGCAGCCTGCACATTTTGCTTTTCCTTCAAAAAGAACTAATCCCTTTTTTTCTTCTAATGAAAGCGTGGCTCTTCCTTGCAAATAATAATCGTATTTGGATGTAAATGGATTAACCTGATTGGAAGTTTCAAATTTTGACAATGCATCAGCAACATATGATAAAATATCACTTTCAAAGACCGAGTTACTATAAATACTTACAATCTTTGGATAATAAGAAGCTTGTTTAATTTTATTTACTATATCTAAAGTAGAACTATTATTCATCTCTACTGGATTTAAAAGCGGATGAATAAATTGTTCTAGCAAATTTGGAGACCGTCCATCAAGAAATAAACCGCCAATAAAAGTGTTATCTTCATTTGAATAATAGCGACTTGGAGAAAAAACATTATAAGATAAACTTGGTGCATTTCTATTTCCAAAAGCATTAGCAACGGCACCTTGAGAAACAGCACTATTTGATGGATCACTAAAACCTTTTTCAGGCGAATGACAAGAAGCACATGCTTGTCCTATTGGATTTGAAAGAGTTTTATCGTTGAAAATTTCTTTACCTAATGTTATTTTTTCTGTATTAATGACTTGATATTGATTCTCATTTGAAGAACAACTAGAAAAAAGAATGATAAAAAGAATAGCGAATAAAAGTGGTTTCATTTTGCTTATTAAGATTTAATAAAAATAACGATGCAAATATAATACTACATTTTAATTTCGCAAATTTTATTTAGAATAAATATAAATAAAATATTTATTAAATTGACTTATTGTTAATTATAAAAAAAACTCGTCCATTTCTAGACGAGTAAGTTATGATTTAAAGATAAAACAAGAGTTTATCCGAGTAAGAGCAGTACAATTAATGGGAAAATAATACCAGCCAAAGCCAATTTCCAACCTCTTCGTTTGAAAGAAAATTTTCCTGCAGGAATCATAATTGCACCTGTAAGAGCAATAGTTATTAATGACAACCCAAAAATATCACCATAATAAATCCACCAATCCGACGAGTTTTTATGTAACTTCATCATTTGGCTAATAATAGGCGTTTTTATAAATGTTGTAATTTCACCTTTTCCGGTTTTCATGTCAATATCAATATCGTTTTTCTCAAATGAAATACGCAATTCATCATCATCAATTTTTAGGCGACGGAAGTTATCTTTAATTCCCAGTTGTTTTCCTAAATTTTCTCCCCATTCATCCGTTAAGCCTTCTTCGGAAGGTACCTTAATCGTTATTGATTTGTTTTCTGTGGTATATTTTTCTGCATGCCAATTGTCTCTATGGTTCATCAAGATTCCTGAAGTGGCAAAGGAAATAATTAGTCCGATATAGAAATACCCTAAATCGCGATGTAATCCTCTGATTTTTAATTGGTTCATTTTTTTTATTTTATTTTGGTCATTGGGTAATTTTCGGAACTCACTTTTCCGTTTTGTTTCCCTGAAATAGTGGCAATAATACTTTTGTCTTTTTTTAATTTATAAACTATTTTCTGAGGATAATTATGTTTTGGATTTTCAAAAACTAAAAGGCTATCTGCTGCTTTTGTCAATTGGAAGGGAACGGGTTCGTCATTATTTTCTCCTTGAACTGTTTGTCTATAAATCAAATGTTCTTTTTCTTGAATCAATTCAATTTGCTCATTGAAAAGAGTGTCTTTTTTGTTTTGAATATAATACGAATGACCAACAAAAGTACTGTCATCTTCATTTTTCCATATTTCTTTCAAGGTGCCGAGACTATCTGTTTTTTCCCACTCACCAATCAACCAATTGGCTTTTGCTAATTCATTATATGATTTAATTTCATTTCCATTTTTGTCATGTTTTTTACATGAAACAACAGTAATTAAACAAAGTATCAGAATAAAACAAGAAATAATTTTCATACATTTTAAATTTAAACTACAATACTATGAAAAATCTGCCAACTGAACACTGCCAACTGAACACTTTTTTTATTACTTTTGCACTCCAAATAGAGAATACAAAATGTTAGAAAGACTTCAATATGTAAAACAGCGTTTCGACGAGATATCGGATTTGATTATTCAGCCCGATATTATAGCCGATCAAAAACGTTATGTTCAATTAAATCAAGAATATAAAGGGTTGAAAAACCTTATGGATAAGCGTGAGGAGCTTATTACTATTACTGGAAATATTGAGGAGGCCAACGAAATTCTTGCCGATGGTTCGGATGCTGAAATGGTTGAAATGGCCAAAATGCAATTGGATGAAGCAAAAGAGCGTTTGCCTGAATTAGAGAATGAGATCAAATTCATGTTGATTCCTAAGGATCCGGAGGATGCTAAAAACGTAATGGTAGAAATCCGTGCGGGAACTGGTGGAGATGAAGCTTCTATTTTTGCTGGAGATTTATATAGAATGTATACTAAATATTGTGAGACTCGAGGTTGGCGAACATCAACAGTAGATATGAACGAAGGAACTTCTGGTGGATTTAAAGAGGTTATTTTTGAAGTTACTGGTGAAGATGTGTATGGAACTTTGAAATTTGAAGCAGGAGTTCATCGTGTTCAACGTGTTCCGCAAACGGAAACACAAGGGCGTGTGCACACCTCTGCCGCCACCGTGATGGTATTGCCAGAAGCAGAAGAGTTTGATGTACAAATTGATATGAACGATGTTCGTGTCGATTTTTTCTGTTCATCGGGTCCTGGAGGGCAATCAGTAAATACTACAAAATCGGCTGTTCGTTTGACACATATTCCTACAGGATTAGTGGCTCAATGTCAGGATCAAAAATCGCAACATAAAAATAAAGATAAAGCTCTTGAGGTTTTGCGTTCACGTTTATATGAGCAAGAATTAGCTAAAAAGCAAGCAGAAGATGCTACCAAACGTTCTTCTCAAGTGAGTTCGGGTGACCGTTCGGCTAAAATTAGAACTTATAATTATTCGCAAGGACGTGTAACTGATCACAGAATTGGATTAGATGTGTTTGATATGGATGGAGTTATGAATGGGAAAATTCAGAAGTTTGTTGACGAACTTCAAATGGTGAATAACATGGAAAAACTTAAAGAAAGCGAAGTTTTTTAAGAGAGAATAGCATAAAGAGAATAGCATAAAGATGTCAAGCGTAAGTTTGGCATTTTTTTATGTGAAGTTTTCAATAACTTCTAGGAGATATGTATTTACTATTTGTGAACTTAGTGTCTTTATAGTGCCCTTGCGATTAAAAAAACTTTGTAACTTTGCGCTCAAACAACTACTATGACAACACAACAATTAATTGAACAAATTCAACAAAAAAAATCCTTTTTATGTATTGGTTTGGATGTGGATTTGACTAAAATACCCACACATTTGTTGGAACTCGAAGATCCCATTTTTGAATTCAACAAAGCCATAATAGATGCTACTCACGATTTATGTGTTTCTTATAAGCCCAATGTCGCTTTCTATGAGGCATATGGAATAAAAGGGTGGCAATCGCTTCAAAAAACCATCAATTACATTAACCTATACTATCCTGAAATATTCACTATTGCCGATGCTAAACGTGGTGATATAGGAAATACCTCCTCAATGTATGCTAAAGCTTTTTTTGAGGATTTGAATTTTAATTCTGTGACAGTAGCTCCTTATATGGGAAAAGATTCTGTGGAACCATTTTTAGCCTTTGAAAATAAACATACTATACTGCTAGCATTGACTTCCAACGAAGGCGCCTTTGATTTTCAAACCAAGAATGTTGAAGGGAAAGAGCTTTATAAGGTTGTTATAGAAACTTCAAAATCTTGGAGAAATGCTGAAAACTTAATGTATGTTGTAGGAGCTACAAAAGCTGAATATTTTACTGAAATTCGAAAAATTATTCCGGATAGCTTTCTGTTAGTTCCGGGAGTGGGAGCACAAGGAGGAAGTTTGCAAGAAGTTTGTAAATACGGAATGAGTGAAACTGTAGGTTTGTTAATCAACTCTTCTCGCGGCATTATTTATGCTTCTTATGGTGTAGACTTTGCGGAAAAAGCAAGAGAAGAAGCTTTGAAAATGCAAGTTGAAATGCAGTCAATTTTGAACAATCTGTGATAGCCTATACTGTATATAAAAATGAAGAGTCATTACAATGGGTAACTTTTGTGCATGGGGCAGGAGGAAGTTCATCTATATGGTTCATGCAACTACGAGAATTTCAAAAACATTTTAATGTGTTATTATTGGATTTGCGTGGTCATGGCGATTCCAATTCCCAACTTAAAAAGGCTTTTAAGCAAAATTATACCTTTAAATCTATTGCTAATGATGTGCTCGAAGTTCTCGACTATTTAAAGATAAAAACATCCCACTTTGTTGGAATTTCTCTTGGAACAATAGTCATTCGTCAATTGGCAGAAATGCACCCCAAAAGAGTTGACAGTATGATTATGGGTGGTGCTATTTTAAAAATGAATTTTCGTTCCCAAATATTAATGCGATTGGGGAATGTTTTTAAATATGTATTGCCTTATTTGGTTTTGTATAAGTTTTTTGCCTTTGTAATTATGCCCAATAAAAACCACAAGCAATCCCGATTATTATTTATTAATGAAGCTAAGAAATTGTATCAGAAGGAATTTATTCGTTGGTTTAAACTCACTGCTGAAATTAATCCGATATTAAAATGGTTTCGTCAACAAGAATTGAATATACCGACATTTTATGTTATGGGTGAAGAAGATTATATGTTTTTACCTTCAGTTAGAAAAGTAGTTCAAAGTCATTATAAATCCTCAACCTTATTTGTCATCGAAAAATGTGGACACGTGGTCAATGTAGAACAGTATACTCTATTCAATCAGCAAGTAATTGCATTTATTCATAACTCATAAAAGAGAACGAGTAGCGAAGGATAAAAAAAATGCCAATGTTTTCTCAAACACTGGCAAATTTAAACTAACCTAAACCAAACAAAATAATAGTTTTTCATCTATTACGTTACAAATATCTGACAATATTTGTATATGTTATGTTAAGATAATGTTATACTTATGTTATTGATTATTAAAATATTATAAAAGTATATTCTTTTAATATAAATCCTACAACTATTTTTTACCTAGTAAACCAAAAACACTTTGAAGCAAGGGAGAAGTTCTCGATTTTAAATCAGTTCTAATATTTTTTTCTTCTACAGCAATCATTTTGAAGACACCATCCATAGCTTTGTTCGTGATATAATCAGTTATGTCGGGATTCACTTTAGACACAAATGGAATTTCGTTGTACTTACTAATGATGCTACTCCAAACAACATCAGCACCTACTTTTCCAATGGATTGTTTTACTACAGGGCTGAATTTTGCATATAATTCCTTGTTGGTACTTCCTTGAAGATAGGTTGTAGCTGCATTATCACTGCCTAATAAAATTGATTTTGCATCTGTAATATTCATGTTCTTAACTGCTGATACAAAAATGGGAGTGGCTTCTTTAACCGCATCTTCTGCTGCTCTGTTCATGGCTAAAACACCTTGATCTGCTAAATTCCCCATTCCTAATTTTCGTAAAGTACTTTCTACTTTTTGTAATTCTTCTGGCATTAAAATTTTAACAGCTTCATTTTTATAAAATCCATCTACTGCAGTTAATTTTGAAACTTCTTTCGTTATTCCATTATTTAAGGCCTCTTTTAATCCCGCTGCGATGTCTAGTGGGTTTGAAGATGTTGCTGATTCAGTAGCTGTAGTTGTTTTAGTTTTTACTGCTGCAACTTTAGTTTTTAGTTTTTTAGAAATAGATTTTGATTGGGCAATGCCTAATACAGGAGTTAACAGTAACACTAATAATAATTTTTTATTCATGATTTTATTATTTTTTGTAAGGTATTCGTGAATCTTCGATTTCATCATTTTTTGTTTTAGTTTTAAACGCTGAAGCAAATATAATACCTCAATTTTCAAATACTACTAATTTTGAATTAAAAGTACTTCATTTATGCAATTTTTACAGCAATTAAAACGTCTTAAAATTATTAAATTCGTAAATTGCGCACTTAAATTTGAATAAAAATTACCAATGGAACCACAAACTCCCTATATTCCTAAAAATAAAGTAAGAATTGTAACAGCTGCTTCACTTTTTGACGGACATGATGCTGCTATCAACATTATGAGAAGAATTATTCAAGCCACAGGTGTTGAAGTCATTCATCTTGGTCATGATAGAAGTGTTGAAGAAGTGGTAAACACCGCTATTCAAGAAGATGCTAATGCGATTGCCATGACATCCTATCAAGGAGGTCACAATGAGTATTTTAAGTACATGCACGATTTATTAAAGGAAAAAGGAGCGGGTCACATCAAGATATTTGGAGGAGGAGGCGGTGTAATTCTTCCTTCTGAGATTTCAGAATTGCAGGATTATGGTATCGAAAGAATTTATTCTCCAGATGATGGACGTGCTATGGGATTGCAAGGAATGATTAATGATTTGGTGCAACGATCTGATTATCCAATAGGAGATAAACTGCATGATGAATTAGAACATATTGAAGAAAAAAATCCTACAGCCATTGCGAGATTAATTTCGGCAGCAGAGAATTTTCCCGAAATTGCAAAACCTGCTTTTGATGCTATTCACAAGAAAAATGAAACCAATAAAATTCCTGTTTTAGGAATTACAGGAACTGGTGGTGCCGGAAAATCATCTTTGGTTGATGAATTGGTGCGTCGTTTCTTAATCGATTTCCCTGAAAAAACAATCGGGTTAATTTCGGTAGACCCATCTAAGAGAAAGACTGGCGGTGCTTTGCTTGGTGATAGAATTCGTATGAATGCTATTAATAACTCTAGAGTATATATGCGTTCGTTAGCCACACGTCAATCTAATTTGGCTTTGTCTAAATATGTGAATGAAGCTATAGAAGTTTTAAAAGCTGCTAAGTACGATATCATCATTTTGGAAACTTCGGGTATTGGCCAATCAGACACTGAGATTATGGATCATTCCGATGTGTCTTTGTATGTAATGACACCTGAATTTGGTGCAGCCACGCAATTGGAAAAAATCGATATGTTGGATTTTGCTGATTTAGTAGCCTTAAATAAATTTGACAAACGAGGTGCTTTAGATGCCATTCGCGATGTTAAAAAACAATACCAACGCAATCACAATCTTTGGGATGTAGATGTAGATACAATGCCTATCTTCGGAACTATCGCTTCACAGTTCAACGACCCTGGAATGAATACGCTCTACAAATCTATTATGGATAAAATTGTAGCGAAAACAGGAGCCGATTTAAAATCGACATTCCAAATCACACGTGAAATGAGTGAGAAAATTTTTGTTATTCCTCCACATAGAACAAGATATTTATCTGAGATTGCTGAGAACAATAGAAAATACGACGAAACTGCTTTGACTCAAGTAGAAGTAGCTCAAAAATTATACGGAATTTATAAAACGATAGAAACTGTTTTTGGGAGCAAACCGTCGTTGACAAAAGCTGGAATTGAAGAAACTATTTTACATTCAAAAGATGAAAATAGGAATGATTTTTTAAATCTTTTGGTAAAAGAATTCGATCGAGTAAAAATGAATTTAGACCCTTACAATTGGGAAGTAATTCTAACTTGGGACGAAAAAGTAAATAAATACAAAAATCCTTTCTATAGCTTTAAGGTCCGTGATAAGGAAATCAAAATAGCAACACATACAGAGAGTTTATCACATTCTCAAATTCCGAAAATATCGTTACCGAAATACCAAGCTTGGGGTGATATTTTAAAATGGAATTTACAAGAAAATGTTCCAGGGGAATTCCCTTTTGCTTCTGGATTGTATCCATTCAAACGTGAAGGTGAGGATCCATCAAGAATGTTTGCTGGTGAAGGTGGTCCAGAAAGAACTAACAAACGTTTTCATTATGTTAGTGCGGGATTGCCTGCTAAACGTCTTTCTACTGCTTTTGATAGTGTAACTTTATATGGAAACGACCCACACATTCGTCCTGATATTTATGGGAAAATTGGTAATGCAGGAGTTTCAATTTGTTGTTTAGACGATGCTAAAAAATTATATTCTGGTTTTGATTTGAGTCATCCTATGACTTCGGTTTCGATGACCATTAATGGTCCAGCTCCAATGTTGTTAGGGTTCTTTATGAATGCTGCCATAGATCAAAACTGCGAAAAATATATTGTTGAACACCAACTTCAAGTTGAAGTTGAAGAAAAAATTAACGAAATCTACAAGAAAAAAGGAACCGCTAGACCAAAATACCAAGGCGAATTGCCAGAAGGTAACAATGGTTTAGGTTTGATGCTTCTCGGGGTAACAGGTGACCAAGTATTGCCTTTGGATGTGTATAATGATATTAAAGTAAAAACGCTAGCTCAAGTTCGTGGAACGGTTCAAGCGGATATTTTAAAAGAAGATCAAGCTCAAAACACTTGTATTTTCTCTACTGAATTTGCCTTACGATTGATGGGTGACGTTCAAGAATATTTCATTCAACAAAATGTTCGTAATTTCTACTCGGTTTCTATTTCTGGGTATCATATTGCAGAAGCAGGAGCTAATCCAATTACGCAGTTGGCATTTACGTTGGCAAATGGATTTACTTACGTGGAATACTATTTAAGTCGTGGAATGAACATCAATGATTTCGGACCTAATTTATCGTTCTTTTTCTCCAACGGAATTGATCCAGAATATGCTGTTATTGGTCGTGTGGCGCGTAAGATTTGGGCGAAAGCATTAAAACTTAAATATGGTGCTAACGAAAGAGCACAAATGTTGAAATATCACATTCAAACATCGGGTCGTTCGCTTCACGCACAAGAAATTGATTTCAATGATATTCGTACAACGTTGCAAGCCTTGTATGCGATTTATGATAACTGTAATTCATTACATACTAATGCGTATGATGAAGCTATTACAACTCCAACAGAAGAATCAGTTCGTAGAGCTATGGCCATTCAGTTGATTATCAATAAAGAATTAGGTTTGGCGAAAAACGAAAATCCAATTCAAGGGTCGTTTATTATTGAGGAATTAACTGATTTAGTAGAAGCGGCTGTATTGCAAGAATTTGACCGAATTACGGAGCGCGGAGGAGTGTTGGGTGCTATGGAAACGATGTACCAACGTTCTAAAATTCAAGAAGAGTCCTTGTACTATGAAACTTTAAAACATACCGGAGAATTCCCGATTATAGGTGTGAATACGTTCTTGAGTTCTAAAGGTTCACCAACAGTTATTCCTGCCGAAGTAATTCGTGCTACAGAAGAAGAAAAACAATATCAAATTGATATGTTGACCAATTTACAAAAAACAAGTGGTGAAAAAGTGGCAGAACAGATTACTATTATTCAAGATGCTGCTATTAACAATCAAAATATTTTTGAAAAATTAATGGATGCTACCAAGGTTTGTTCGTTAGGGCAAATTACCAATGCATTGTTTGAGGTTGGCGGTCAGTATAGACGGAATATGTAAATTTTAAAATAGAATATTAATAAAAGACCTTTTGGACATGGAAGGGTTTTATATTTTTGAAATATGACATTTACCATCAAAAGCTTTCCAACCACAAAATTCATAGGCAAAAATCTTTCCTTTACCTATTCCGATTATCGTGCTCTTGAATTGTGGAGTAGTTTTATGCCGCGTCGCAAAGAAATTCCAAATGCTATAGGAACGGATTTGTATAATATTCAAATCAATCCGATTGGGTTTTCATTTGGGATGAACGAATCTTTTGTGAAATGGGCTGCTGTTTCTGTAGCTAATTTTGATTTTGTTCCTGATGGAATGCAAACTTTAGAAATTCCAGAAGGCTTGTATGCTGTTTTTCAATATAAAGGAGACCAATCGAATGCGGCAGCTTTCTTTAATACTATTTATACTAAATGGTTGCCTGCTTCCGACTATGAAATAGACCACAGACCCCAATTTGAAATCCTTGGTGCAAAGTATAAAACAAATGACCCCAACTCTGAAGAGGAAATTTGGATTCCAGTGAAGGAGCATAAAAGAGATTGATATTTTTCCTAACTTTATAAAAAATAAAGCATGGAAACACCTTCATCAACTTCTGGGTTTTGGCAATTTGATGCGACGTATTGGTACAAGCAGCTTAATACTTCTGATAAAGGCTTGTCTTCATCGGATGCGGCCAAAGTACTTTCGCAATCGGGTCAGTATAAAAAAACAAAATCGGCTTTTAGCAAAGACGTAATCCTTTTTATTGGGCAATTCAAAAGTCCATTGATGTTATTGCTTATTGGTGCTGTGATTCTTTCGGCTTTCTTGGGCGATACCTCTGATGTATTTATCATTTTATTTATAGTCATCTCTACTGGCTTGATGAGTTTCTTGCAAGAGCGCAATGCCAGCAAAGTGGTAGAGAAACTCCAATCGATGATTTCTTTAAAAACGAATGTGTTGCGGGATGGTGTGGTCAAAGAAATAGTAGCTACCGATATTGTCTGTGGCGATATAATTGTGTTAAAAGCCGGCGATATGATTCCAGCCGATTGTTTGCTGATAGAAGCCAACGAACTCAATGCCAACGAAGCCAGTCTAACTGGAGAATCGTATCCTGTTCGCAAAGAAGTAGGCGTATTGGAACCACACACCGAATTGTCTAAAAGAACGAACTGCCTTTGGGAAGGTGCGAATATTGTAAGTGGTAATGCCAAAGCAGTAGTCATAAATACAGGTATTGATACCATATTCGGCAGTATTGCTCAAAGTGCTAACACGGTAGTTGAAACTACTTTTGAAAAAGGCATTAAAGATTTTGGTTATTTCTTGATGAAGATTACCTTATTGCTTTCCTTTTTTATTTTGATGGTTAATTTATTGAATCATAAAAGTGTTATTGAATCGGCACTTTTTGCATTGGCACTTGCCGTTGGAATGGCTCCTGAGTTATTGCCTGCTATTACTACCATTGCTATGAGTGCGGGGGCGAAAAGGATGTTAGCTAAAAAAGTGATTGTAAAAAAACTAGCATCCATTCAAAATTTAGGAGAAGTCAATTTGCTTTGTACGGATAAAACGGGAACGATTACGGAAGGCGCTATTAAAGTGGCAAGAATAATAGATGGTTTTGATGTAGAAAGTGCCACTGTAAAAGAATTGGCCTTTTGGAATGCTACATTAGAGTCTGGTTATGCCAATCCAATAGACGATGCCTTAAAAGCATTGGAATTTAATATAAAAGTTCAACCTAAAAAGATAGGCGAGGTGCCTTATGATTTTATTCGTAAGAGATTGAGTATTGCCATTGCTACAGATTTGGATAAAAAAATAATTTGCAAAGGCGCTTATACGCAAATTTTGAGCATTTGTACCCAAGTACAATTGTCCAACGGAACTGTTGAAGTAATTGCTGCTTATAAAGAAATCATAGAAAATAATTACACTCAATTTGGGGTTGATGGTTTGCGCGCCATAGCCGTTTGTTATAAAAATATTACCACAAATACAATCACTAAAGAAGACGAAACCAATATGATTTTTGCTGGATTTATTTTGTTAGAAGATCCAGTGAAAGAAGGTATTATTGAAACCTTAGAGGAATTAAAAAAACTGAGAGTTGGTTTAAAAATTATTACTGGGGATAATAAAAACGTTGCCCAATCCATTGCACTCAAAATTGGAATACAAGAACCTGTGGTAATGACTGGTGAGGAATTGTTCAAAACCAGTCCTGAAGCTTTAAAACAATTGGTAAAGAACACCCATATTTTTGCTGAGGTAGAGCCACAACAAAAGGAACGCATTATTCAGGCATTGCGCAAAACGTATACAGTTGCTTATATGGGTGACGGCATTAACGATGTGTCGGCTATCAATGCCGCCGATGTTGGAATTTCAGTTTCTAATGCTGTCGATGTAGCTAGAGAAGCTTCCGATTTTGTGTTGATGGAAAAAACCTTGATGGTTTTGGTAGATGGAATTATTGAAGGCAGAAAAACGTTTGCTAATACTTTGAAATATATTTTTATTAATACGGGGTCTACTTTTGGAAATATGTTTAGTGTTGCTATCGCTTCATTGATATTACCATTTTTGCCAATGCTTCCTAAACAAATTTTGCTGACCAACTTTATCACTGATTTCCCTTATCTAACAGTAGCTTCGGATAATGTTGATGAAGAGCAATTAGACAAACCAGGCAAATGGGATTTAAAAGTCATTAGAAAATATATGATAATTTTCGGAATTCATAGTTCCTTATTTGATGTAATTACTTTTTTAACTTTATTTTATCTTTTAAAAGTAAAAGAAACTGCTTTTCAAACAGGGTGGTTTATTGAATCTTGTCTTACACAATTGTTTGTTTTGTTTATTCTTCGAACCCATAAGAATTTCTTTAAAAGCAAACCGGGTATGTATCTGACTTTGTTGAGTATAGTAGGATTAATGTTAACTATAGGATTGCCTTATACACCATTGGCGAACCAAGTGGGATTGGTTCCTATTCCGTTATTTAATTTAGGAATTTTATTGAGTATAGTAACGGTTTATATTATTACAGCCGACATGTTAAAAGTGTGGTTTTTTAAAAAATATAGAAGTGCGTAAAGTTTAATTATTTTAAAAAGAACAAATTCAAGCTATTAATAAATACCATGAAAAAAGGGATCCAATTTTTCTGTTTATTCTTTTTTTCGATAACAATGCTTTCGCAAAAGAATAAAGAAAAAGATACGTTTTCTGAGACAAATAATCCAAAGGCAAGCATTGGTACTAGAAGGGTACAAAGAGCTTCAATAAAACCATTTTCAACCATTGAATTGGATTCACGATTAAAGGAAATTTCTGGATTGGTTTACTGGAATAATCTTTTGTGGGGACATAATGATGATACCGATACTAATTTGTATTCGATAAATCCAATTTCAGGGATAATTGAGCATAATTATTTATTGCCGAAAGTTAAAAACAAAGATTGGGAGGAGATAGCACAAGATAGTACTTATTTTTATTTGGGAGATTTTGGAAATAATTCCAAAGGGAATAGAGTTGATTTACATCTTTTAAGAATTAGAAAGCAATCTTTATTAAATGCTACAATAGCGATTGATACCATAGCTTTTTCCTATTCCAATCAAGTAGATTTTGAGCCTAAAAAACCAAACAAAACAGATTTTGATTGTGAAGCGATGGTTGTTTCAAAAGACAGTATTTATTTGTTTACAAAACAATGGAGCTCCAAAAAAACGAGTGTTTATTCATTACCGAAAACACCTGGGAATTATATAGCTAAATTCAAAGAGACTTTCGATGTTGATGGATTGATTACAGGAGCCACATTTTGTGAGCGTCAAAAGCTAATAGTCTTGTGCGGCTATTCGTCATTTGTTAAGCCTTTTGTTTATATTTTATATGACTATAAAGAATATCATTTTTTTTCAGGAAAGACCATAAAAGTGGAGGTGGAATTACCTTTTCATCAAGTAGAGGGAATAGCTACAGTTGATTATCTACATTATTTTTTGAGCAACGAAGCATTTGTAAGAAAGCCTTTTTTTACTAATTTGCAACAGTTTCATATTATCGATCTTACACCTTATTTATCTTCCTATTTGAAGCATTAAAATAAAAAAAATCCATCGACATAAAACCAACTCCCATCTTCAAAGACAAAGTTTGATTTTTCATGGTGAATTTGTTCTTTTCTATGGTTGTCTATGTAATGCGCTTTAAAAGTAACAGTAGTTGGAGTCACGTCAAGAACCTCCAAACGACACCAATGATTGCTTTGAGACCAAGCCATAATGTCTTTTTTCTTGTGCAATTTTCTAGTAGAGGTGTGTGTTGTTGCAATTAAATAATCGGCATCTCCAATAGCATAAGCACTATATCGTGAACGCATTAAAGTTTCCGCAGTGGGTGCCTTGGTCAATCCTTTGATATAAGGTTGACAACAGTTTTCAAAAGGTAAGTGGTTTCCACAATAGCAAATAGTCATAACGCCTCAAGTTTTATTTTCGTTAAACTTTCTTACAATTTCTTTTAATTTTTCTTCACGAGCCACTTTTTTAGCTTTCGCTTTGTCTTGCTCTTTGTGCAGTTTGTCGTTGTGTGCTTTTATGTTTCGTTCGTTATTTCTTCCCATTATTATTTAATCTTGTCGATTTTTAAATATCCGATATGTAATTCATCTTCTGCAATGCTTTCCATTGGCGTAATTTGCAATTCAAATTGTTCAATCAAATTTAGTGATAAAATTTCTTTTACATTATATAAATCGTCTATATCTATACCGAACTTGTCATCAATATGTGAAATAGCTCCTTTAAATCCATAATGTTTATAGAAAGAAGTTGCTTTCGCTTTTTTGGTAGCCTCTGATAGAGAATCCCCAACCGCCAAAACTTTATAATGGTATTCTTCAAATTCATTTTCTTTATAGCCCCCAAGATTGATAAAAAACAGTTGTGATTTTGATTCCGTAATGGTTTCTTTTGCCACCACTTCTATTTTAAACTGATCAACAGCAGTCACTTCTCTCCAAGCATCAATATGAATTCGTCCTTTAGCTTCTGGCCAAAAAGCTTTCATCTCTGGGATTAATTCTTTTAAGGATTTGCCAATCCCAAAGAAAATGTCGTGTTGTTCGGTATGCCTTCCTTTTGGTCGGCAACCAAGCATGATCATATAGAGTTTATTTGTGTTTTCCATCATTCAAAAATACATTTTTTTACGAAAGAAAAAATTTGGCACAGCTATTGAATATATTTGCATCATTAATTATTTAAAAAAAACAGATTTCTATGAGAAAAATTATTTTATTGATGGCTTTTATCGGGATGATAGCGCTTCAAGGTTGTACAGGTCCACAAGGAGCTCCGGGTCAAAACGGACAGGATGGATTGTTAAGTGAGGTTTTTGAGCTTCAAAATGTTAGTTTTGGTTTTGATACTACCAATGGATATAACATTTACAGAACTCTTAGCCCTAACATTTATGCTTCAGATAATCTTTTGATTTATAGAATGACAGGAACTATTAACTCTAGTACTCCAATTTGGCAACTTATTCCAAGAACATTGTATTTAACGCAAGGACAATTGGATTATGACTATGATTATAGTAAAGTTGATTTTACCATTTATGCTGGAGGAAATTATGATATATCGACAACACCTACCTATTTGACTAATCAGACTTTTAGAGTTGTTGTAATTCCTGGCTATTTCACAAACAAAATGAAAAAAGTGGATACGTCCGATTATAATGCGGTAATCAAAGCTTATAATATTGATGATAGTAACGTTAAGATTCTTAAATAAATATTTGGTAATTTATATTTTGTTTTACAAAGAGGTTGTATGAAAATACAGCCTCTTTTTTGTTTCAATTATCAAATAGTAAATTCTTTTCAAATAATTATGAATTTTTGAATGTAAAAAAAAGCAAAATCTTAAAATTGACTTAAAATAATGAATGCAAATTTCTTATTTCATGTAGTTTGTCGAGTAAATCATATTACTTATAGAAAAAATATACTAATTAGAATTATTTGTATATAAATTTATATCGATTTCGGAATCAGGCCTATTGTATTTTTGTTTTTAAATGTGTGATTAAAAACAGTAACTACAAAAGGTTTCCAAAAGATGGTATTATTGCCCCCAAATATACTTAAACGACTACTCATGATGCGGTATAATTTAATACCTAAACATTATGAAAAACATTATTTTATTAAATTTTTTGGTTTTTTCTAATTTTCGAGATTTTTTAATTAAGAGCTTTAGAAATAATTTTGTTACAATGAATTATTTGAATATTGAAAATGATTTCAGTACTCAAAAGATTATTAGAAAAAGTGGAATACTACTTTTGTTTTTACTTTTTTTAAATTCAAATTCTTTGCTTGCTCAAGCACCTGCATGTAACTTGCATGGACCTCTTAAAGCAACTTTTGGTAAGGTTAGCGGTGAAAAAGTAATTTTTTCATCGGAATCGGTCAACACCATTCCAGGCACCATTTATTTGTGGTCTTTAAAGTCAAATACTACTAATGCTAAAATAATTGGCAAAAATGGTTCTTCTTCAATTGAAGTAGACGCAGGTACAAATGGAGGTAATTTTACGATAGAACTAAAAGTAATTAATCCAGGTAAAAAAGACGATAAGAACTCGTGTACATGTACACAATCAGTTTCTGTTAACTAGAAGTATCATTTTTAAATTATTAAATTAAAATTTCGATTATGAATATAAATTTACTTAAAGATTCATCCCAAGAAGAAGCTTATTGTTACCGACAAAACAATAATAAAGGATGGAAAAATAGTCTAACAACTTTGTTACTATTTTTTGTTATGGTATTAGGAAATGCAGTTTATGCTGCACCTTCTCCAAATGTTTCTTCTTTTTCTCCAACAGCAGCAGCTCAAGGACAAACTGTAACGATTATAGGGACAAATTTTATTGGAACAACTTCGGTTTCTTTTGGTTTAACTCCTGCTGCTTCTTTTACAGTTGTAAATTCAACAACAATTTCAGCTGTTGTAGGGACTGGTTCTTCGGGTTCCGTTAGAGTAACTAATACAAGTGGTTTTGGTCAAAAAAATGGCTTCACTTTTTATCCAGCACCTTCTTGTAATCTTTCAGGAATTCTAAAAGCTTGTTTGAGTGATGGAAATATTGCTATAACTACTACAGTCCAGTTTAGTACAGCTACACCAACACTAACTTATTCTTTCCCAGTAGGACCTCAAAATACCACAGGGGCATTTTTAGTTTCTTCAGGTGCTTTTGTATATGATCCAGTCAATAATATTGGAACACAAACTTCAATTATCAATCCAGGAACAACTGGAGGGCAAATTAATTTTCAACTGATTGTTAATAATAGTGGTGGTACTTGCGAATGCAGTAAATCTATAACAATTGTAGATTTAGGTCTAGAAATGTATTACAATCCAATCATTTGCTACGGAGGTACAACTTCTATTTTTGCCGACGCCACTTCAAGTGGTTCTTCAAATTATACTTTTACTTTACAACCAGGTAATATTGTTATAGGACCACAATCAGACCCGTCTGTTGAATTTCCTAATATGACAGCTGGTAATTATACTTTAACTGTTGTTGATAATAATGGTTGTTCTAAGCAACAACAAATTAATGTAGTTCAACCACCATTGAATCCAGTAGTATTAAATTGTCCTGAAAATAAAATTGAAACTTCTTGCCAAACTCAAACAGAAATAGATGATTCTTTTGCCACTTGGTTGCAGTCTTTTACTTTTACTGGAGGAACTAATTCAGTTCTAACTATAACACCATCATTACCAACATCTCCATTAGTTTGTCCAGGAACAACACCTGGCATTACTCAAGTTACTTGGAGTGTTACGGATGATTGTGGAGACACAAAATCTTGTACTAAAACTTTCACTGTTAATCCATCTCCACCTGTTACCGTTGGAACCCCACAAAATGCTACTGCATCAGCCTGTAGTTATGCTGATCAAGGGGCAGTAAATACTGCCTTTACAAGTTGGTTATCAGGTTTTACAGTAAGTGGAGGATGTTCACCAGTAGGAGTAATCCAAGGACAACCAACAGCACCAACTTTATGTCAAGGAGGAACAACTACAGTAACTTATACTGTAAATGATAAATGTTATACAGGAACAAGAAGTGCTACGTTTACTATTACACCAAGTGCGCCAGTAGCAGTTACAGGTCCATCTAACGTAAGTTCTACCTCCTGTGATTATACTAATCAATCCGCTTTAGATGCTGCTTTTGCATCATGGATGTCACAATTCCAAACGT
>CAIWKX010000087.1 GCA_903913315.1 uncultured Bacteroidota bacterium
CATTTAGAACATACGCTCCAAAACATTGATTGTTTTCGGTGATTAATTCTAAAGCGAAATAGAAATCGTAGATTTTTATGTTTGGTTTTCTGTGGGCTTGTATCAGAATGGCGCGCTCAATTTCGTGTCCGGTTTGGTCTTTGTGATGCACTACGCGGTTGTTGGAGTGTCCGCCTTCGCGACCTAAATCGAGATTTCCATCTTCATTAATATCGAATCTTGCGCCCCATTCTATTAATTCTTCTAACCGTTTGGGGCCTTTTGTGATTACCATGGTCACCACTTCTTCATCACACAAGCCATCGCCACAAATTAAGGTGTCTTGAATGTGTTTTTTAAAGTCATCTTCTATTTTGTTCTGAACGACGGCAATGCCGCCTTGTGCATATTTGGTGTTGGATTCGTCTTCGTTAGATTTGGTTACAATAGTTACTGTTTTATGGGGGAATTCCTCTGCGATTTTTATGGCAAATGTTAATCCTGCAACTCCTGAACCTATAATTAAATAATCTGTTTGTATCATTATTTTGATAATTCAAGCATTCGTTCAATGGGGATTAAGGCTTTCTTTCTGATTTCTTCCGAAACGGTAACTTCGGGAGTTTCATTGAGCAAGCAATCATATACCTTTTGTAAGGTATTCATTTTCATATACCCACATTCGCTGCAAGCACAGGTATTGTCTTCTTGTGAAGGGGCAGGAATCAGAATTTTATGGGGCACTTCTTGTTGCATTTTATATAAAATTCCGGCTTCGGTGGCAACAATATACTTGTGGCTAGCATCTGATTTGGCAAATGCAATCATACCTGCTGTTGAACCAATATAATTAGCAGTTTCAAGGATATGGGTTTCTGATTCAGGATGAGCTATTATTTTGGCATCGGGATGTGTTTTATGAAGTGCTATTAATTTATCTAAAGAAAAGGCTTCATGAACGATACAAGAACCGTCCCACAGGAGCATATCGCGTCCTGTTTTTTGGATAATATATTTCCCTAGATTTTTATCGGGAGCAAAAATTATTGGAGTGTTTTTGGGAATGGATTCCACAATCTTTAAGGCATTAGAAGACGTGCAAACGATATCACTCAATGCTTTTATTTCGGCAGAACAATTAACATAGGTAATTACAACATGATTGGGATGGGCTTCAATATATTTTTTAAAAAGATGAGGAGGACAAGACTCGGCAAGGGAACAACCCGCATTTACATCGGGAAGAATTACTTTTTTATTAGGATTTAGAATCTTGGCTGTTTCTGCCATAAAATGCACTCCAGCAAAAAGAATAATAGCCGCATCTACTTTTTCAGCTTCCTGCGATAATCCCAAACTGTCTCCAACATAATCCGCTATTTCTTGAATTTCGGGTTCTTGATAATAGTGCGCTAAAATGACAGCGTTTTTATCTTTTTTTAATTGTAGTATTTTTTTTTTCAATGTTACCATGTACAAAACATTATATTTTACGGGCGGTTTGGTTCAAGCAACAAAATAAATACTGAAAAAGAGAATTTTATATGATTTTAATCATGTTTTTTAATTGATAATACTTCGTAATTTGAGTAAAATTAAACACTTATGAAGGTAATGGAGAAAATGACCATAGGAGAGTATGTAGCCACAGATTTTAGAACAGCGGCTTTATTCTCCAATTATACTATTGATTTTTGTTGTAAAGGAAATAAAACATTAGCGGAAGTTTGTGCGGCAAAAGGGTTGGATATACACCAACTTGAAAATGAAATTACTACTATTTTAGAATCAAATACTGCTACTGAAATTGATTTTAAATCTTTCTCTCCCAATTTATTAATTGATTATATTTTAGAGGCACATCACAAGTACGTTGTAGCCAATACACCAGTTATAGTGCTGTATTTGGATAAATTATGTAAGGTTCACGGCGAAAGACATCCTGAACTTTTTGAAATCACGAAATTATTTAAAATAAGTGCTGCTGAAATGGGAAATCACATGCAAAAAGAAGAAGTGGTTCTTTTTCCGTTTATTAAAATGATGACTGCAGCCATTAAAGACAATGAAACCATTGTACAACCTCATTTTGGAACGGTTGACAATCCTATTGCGATGTTAAAAGGCGATCATGAAACGGAAGGTAATTTATTTGCTAAGATTTCGGAATTGTCTTCTCATTATACGCCACCTATTGATGCTTGTGAAACCTATAAAGTGACTTTTGCGATGCTAGACGAGTTTGAACAAAACTTACACAAACACATCCACCTTGAAAACAATATTCTATTTCTTAAAGCTAAAGAATTAGAAGAACAATTTACTATTATCGATTAAAACTCAAAAATAATTTTAAACCAAAACACTACTACAATGGAGCAATATGTTATTAAAAGAAACGGCGAATACAAACCTTTTGAAAGCTATAAGATTAAGGATGCCATAGAGAAAAGTTTTGAAAGCGTTTCCATTCCATTTGATGAAAGTGTTTATGAAAGTGTTATGAGTTCCTTACAAAGTAAGAATACTTGGGCGGTTGAGGAAATTCAAGATTGTATTGAGAAATCGCTTTTCCAGAAAGAATATTTTCCGGTGATGCGTTCGTTTATGTTGTATCGACACACTCGAAAATTGCAACGGGAACATATTCAAGGATTAAATGATGATACTACTTATGTTGATAGCACTCAAACGATAGAAGAATATATCTCGCAAACCGATTGGAGAATAAATGCCAATGCCAATACTTCCTATTCCAATGCTGGACTAGTGAACAATGTTGCCGGAAAAATTATAGCGAATTATTGGTTGGATAAAGTGTATACCAAAGAAGAAGGCTACGCACACAGAAACGGTGATATTCACATCCATGATTTGGATTGTTTGACAGGATATTGTGCGGGTTGGAGTTTGCGGGTTTTACTTAATGATGGTTTTAATGGCGTTCGAGGGAGGGTAGAAAGTAAAGCGCCTTCGCATTTTAGAGAAGCTTTGGGTCAAATGGCTAATTTTCTTGGGATTCTTCAAAGTGAATGGGCAGGAGCCCAAGCGTTCAGTTCCTTTGATACGTATTTAGCGCCTTATGTTTTTAAAGATGATTTGTCTTTTGATGAAGTGCTAAAAGCCATTAGAAGTTTTGTTTATAATTTGAATGTTCCGGCACGTTGGGGACAATCGCCATTTACTAATATTACTTTGGATTGGATTGTTCCGGACGATTTGAAGGAACAAATTCCGACTAAAAACAATCATCATTTTTTTGAAGGTAATTTTAATCACGATCTTTTAGTAAAAGCCAATCAGCGCGGCGTTGATAAACCAACTGACTTGCGTTACGAGCATTTTCAAGCGGAAATGAATTTAATTAATAAGGCTTATTATACGGTGATGACCGAAGGGGATGCTAATGGGCAACCGTTTACTTTTCCGATTCCAACGGTTAATATTACTGAAGATTTTGATTGGAATGGAGAAAACACGGATTTGCTTTTTGAAAACACAGCCAAAATAGGGTCGTCTTATTTCCAAAATTTTATTGGGAGTCAATATATTTTGGATGAGAATGGCAATAAAGTTGAAAATGAGAATGCTTATAAACCCAATGCCGTTCGAAGTATGTGTTGTCGATTGCAACTCGATTTGAGGGAATTATTAAAGCGAGGGAATGGACTTTTTGGTAGTGCAGAAATGACCGGAAGCATAGGTGTTGTAACGCTTAATATGGCTCGATTAGGTTATTTATATAAAGGAAATAAAGAAGCTTTATACGCTCAGCTGGATCGATTAATGAACATTTCACAATCGACATTAGAGAAAAAAAGAGTTTTTATTCAAGAGATGTATGATAGAGGTTTGTATCCTTATACCAAAAGATATTTACCCCATTTTAGGAATCACTTTTCCACTATTGGGGTGAATGGAATGAATGAAATGGTTCGAAATTTCACAGAGGATAAAGAGGATATTTCTACCACTTTCGGAAATGATTTTTGTATGGAAATTTTAGATTATATCCGAAACAAAATGAGAGCCTTTCAAGAACAAACAGGTAATCTGTATAATCTGGAAGCTACTCCAGCAGAAGGAACTACCTATCGTTTTGCTAAAGAGGATAAAAAACGTTTTCCAAACATTCTTCAAGCAGGAATGGATGACAATATTTATTATACTAATAGTTCACAAATTCCGGTTGACTTTACTCAAGATCCATTTGAAGCGTTGTTAATGCAAGATGAGTTGCAATGTAAATATACCGGAGGAACCGTTTTGCACTTGTATATGAATATAAGAATCAGTTCGCCTGAAGCGTGTAAGAATTTTGTAAAAACAGTTTTGACTAAGTTCAGATTGCCTTATATAACGGTAACACCTGTGTTTAGCGTTTGCCCGGTTCATGGTTATTTGAATGGTGAACATGAATATTGTCCAAAATGTGATGAACAAATTATAGAAAATCAAAACCAAATGCACTATGAGAACAAAGACTAATGAAGTTTTAGAAGAAAACCAACATTTAAGAAGTAAGTGTTTAGTTTATACTCGAGTAATGGGCTATCATAGGCCTGTAGAAAGTTTTAATATTGGTAAAAAAGGCGAACATAAACAACGAACTTATTTTAAAGAAGGTAAGTGTTAAGCAAACCCATTTACAATATTACGCCATTTACATTACTCGACTATCCTGATAAATCAGCTTGTATCATTTGGTATGTTGGTTGTAATATGCGATGCCTTTATTGTTATAATCCCGAAATTGTTTTAGGAAAAGGAACCACTACTTTTTCTGAAGCAATTTCTTTTTTAAAGTCGCGACAAGGTTTGCTTGATGCTGTTGTTTTTAGTGGTGGAGAATGTTTACTGCATAAAAACATTGTCGAACACATCAATCAGGTAAAGTCGATGGGTTTTTTAGTGAAGATAGATACCAATGGTTCTAATTCAAATGTTTTACGGCAGTTAATTGATAAAAACCTAATTGACTATGTGGCTTTAGATTTTAAAGCTATAGAAGACAGTTTTCAACAAATAACAAAATCAGATTTATTTTATCAATTTGAAAAGTCTTTCGAAATTCTTTTGCAAAGCAACATCAAATTTGAACTACGAACCACGCATCATTCAGAATTAATTTCAGATGAAGAGTTGAATGCCATGCTATATTATCTTGATTCCAAAAACTATAAAGGGAACTACTACATTCAAGCTTTTAGAAATAATACGGAAACTTTGGGTGATTTGTCTTATTCCAAAAGGATTAATGCGATAACCTACTCTCCGTTACATTTCAATGTTGTTTTTAGAAATTGATTTTAGTCCTTTAAGAAATTCAAAAACGATACAATACAATCCCACTAAAATTCCAATACCAAATAAGGTAAACAAGATATACATCCAATGTAAGGAATCTTGGAATTGGCTAAAAGAAATGTCTTGTCGAAAGTACGTCCAATAACTTTTTTTAGCACCCATAAGTAAAAGTATGCACCAGAAAAGAAGAAAGGAATAATTAAAAATTTTGATTCCTATGTTAATTCGCTTTTGAGATAATTTTTCAAGTATTTTTTCTGTTTCTAATAGGTAAGCTATGGATGACAATAGAATTAAAGTGTTAATTCCGATAGTTGTTCCCATAGAATGTGCCACCGTTATGTGTGTTCCATGTGTAAATAAATTGATGGATGGAATCGATAATAATAACGCTAAAAGTAAATTCAAAAACACCCAAATATCTGCTACTATCATTAGTCGATAGGCCAAGGAATAGTTTATTTTCTTTTCTTCTGAAAGACTTTTTTTCCAATCATAAATTATCGAGATAATTACAATCCATTCCGTCATACTAATTGAATAGGCGAAATATCGAATCCATGGCGCATTGGGAATGATATAAATGTGATGTGCCCAACCAAACATTAAATTAGTTAATCCCAATAAGTAAAAGAAAAAGGCTTTTTTAGAAGTAGCACATGTTTCATCAGTACTAATTTTTGACATGACATACAAAGCTGTTCCATATACTAACATATTCCATGAACCGACATAGGAACCTCCTGCTTTCCATTGCATGGAAATGTTCTGAATATAATTGTTTCTAAAATAGGGAAGCATCCATAAATGTGCTTCGGTGAAATGATAGATCATAAAAACAATTCCTGTTCCCCACATCCAATAGTACGCAGGCCAATTTTTGAAATGAGGAATCATTGTTCTGAAATAATTCACGCCGAAAAGAATCCAACCTAACGCAATCGGGAAATAAAAATAACTAGGAAACTCTAGGTATTCTTTCCCTTCAAAATTCTTTGATAAATACGATACTGTGATTCCAATCCCCGTTAAAATAAATACCCAAAAATGCCATTTAACAAGGTTTTGATTGGCATTTTGAATGTAATAGTAAATGCCGCCAATAGCGGAAAGTAAAATCCAGGAAACCACAAAAAGAGTGTGTAATGGACGTAAAACAGTAAAAGGTAAAGCTTCTTTAATGAAATCAGGAAGTACATATTGAAAACCAGCTAATAATCCACAAAGGAGACCTAATAGTAATGAAATTAAGCCAACAGCAATAAAATAGAAAGGATACTTATTCGTTTTCATAAATTGGATTTTTGTATTTAAGCGAAACCCACCCATTCGGTTCTATTTTGGCATCAAAATTTGGATAATATCCAGTTTGATCTACCTCTTTTAAAAACTGGACTATTGCCTCTTTTTCATTTTCAGAGAAATTAAATTTTGGCATGGCTTTAATTCCACTACTCATCATCGCTTTAATATAAACCTTCCCTTTCCCTTTTGTTGAAAAAACATTGGTTAAATCAGGGCCTAGATAGCCTCCAAGACCATAAAGTTGATGACAAGCATTGCAGTTTTTTTTGAGCCATAGATTTTCACCTTGTATGGCTTTCTCAGATAAATGAATTGATCCGTAATTGGATTTTGAAGTATATATAGTATAGTTGTAAAATGAAAAGGAGATTATGAGTATAATCAATATGAGAAGATATTTTTTTGATTGTTCCATAAAGAA
>CAIWKX010000088.1 GCA_903913315.1 uncultured Bacteroidota bacterium
ATTTTAAGGTGGTTATTGCGTCGGGGCTCACCTCTTCCCATTCCGAACAGAGAAGTTAAGTCCGATTGCGCAGATGGTACTGCAATTTGTGGGAGAGTATGTCACCGCCTTCTTTAGTGAGGTCGTCCAATTGGACGACCTCATTTTTTTTATGGGTACGGCGCAGTCGCAAGCTCGTGTCGCCGCCTTTTTTTTGAAAACGGCTATCATTTAGTTGATAGAGGTTTTTTGTTGTATGTAAAGTTTAGTTAGATAATTTAATTAACTGAAATGTATTATATCTACAATATCTGAATACTGTTTAGGTTGTTCATTGAATTTTCTAATATAAATACAATCACAGATAAATTCAAAATTAATTTCAGTAGTGCTAAATACTTCTTAAGTTTTATTCATTCTTTCTTCATTTAATCCTCTAGCAATAGTCATGTGAGCATATGCACTTTTAATATCAAAACCTATTGTTTTATGAATATCAATAATAATATTATTAAGATATTGTTGAGATTTTTCATCAGGTGAAATAAAAAAAGTAGAATAACCGAAAGAGCTAAAAGAATTGAATCTAACTTTTTGTGGATTAATAGTTGAAAAAAAATCTTTTATTTGATCTATGTACGCCCGAATGTAAGCTCATTTTCTAGATTAAGTAATGTTATATGAGCATTTGAATTTGCACTTCCAAACCAACTAATCTTATCTTGCAAAGCTTTCTTAAAAGATTTTATTAAAATTATCTGTTCAATAGTTGGAAAAATAACTAAAGAATAAAGAGGTATCTGTTTCATAATAAAAAAACTTAAACAGTTTTTAAAGGATAAGAACAATCATTTTGAATTGGACATTCAGAACACTTTGGATTAGTAGGTCGACAAATTTCTCTTCCTAAAAATGAAATCGCCATTCCAATTTCTCCCCACATTTCTTTTGGAAGTAATTGCATTAATTGTTTTTCAACTTTATTACCATCTTTAGCTTCCTCGCAAAGACCAATTCTTGGTGCCACTCTAATAACATGCAAGTCAGCAATAATACCTTCTGCAGGAATATTCATTTCTCGCATAATTACATTGGCTGATTTTCTTCCAATTCCTTTTAAAGAAATTAAATCATTTAGTGTGGTTGGGATGTTTTGGTCATTTTTAAGAGTTTGCGCAATTTCAATTAGCCAACTTGATTTGGTGTTGAAGTTTCTAACTTTGCTTACATACGGAAATAATCCTTCAATTGTTGTAGTTGACAATGTTTCTAAATTAGGAAACTCTACAAAAAAGGCGGGTGCTATTTTATTAATATTGGCATCAGAATCTTGGGCTGATAAAATTACGGCAACCATCAATTGATATATATTGTCATAATTTAAAGGGTGCTTTTTACCATTATATTTATCTAATAATGGTTGTAATTTTTTTTTCCAATCATTTGTGTTTTCAAATAATTCCATAATTAATCTTTTAAATATTCTACAATTCGTTTTATTACTTGGGGGTTTCCCAAAATTTTTCGATGACCTAAATTTTTAGTAATCATTAATTCTGAATTTTTCAAACTTTCACTAATGTGATAGGCGGCCCTCACATTTACCTCTTCGTCATTTTCATCATGAATTATTAAAATAGGGGTCAATACTTCTTTCGCAACATTTGATGCCGAATAATAATCCATATTTTCGCCATATTTTTTCTCAAAATGATTCCTTAATCTGATGGCAATTTCAGGTTTTAATTTTAATTTTTTAATGAAATCATCAATAATATCTTGAATAATATCACCACTTCCAATGATAACCGCTTTTTTGATTTTCAGATGATCTCTAATGGCATTCAAAATTGACATTCCGCCAAGGGAATGACCAATTGCAAATTCAAACGGACCGAATCGTTTTTCCAATTCCAAAATGGATGCAATAAATTCGACCATTATAGATGAATTCCCTTTGGATTTGCCGTGGGCAGGTGCATCAAAACTTATTGTTGAATAGCCCAAATGTAGTAAGTCATCTGCAATTCTAACCAATTGTGTTCCTCTACCAGACCAACCGTGAACTAGTAAAATTTTCTTATCGCTTTTTCCGTAATGATAGACTATAATTTTTTTATTTATAGAAGGAATCAAAACTGTTTCTTGAACACTTTCTTTATCCATATGAAATTCACGATTTGGAATTTTATGTTTTATTGGAGTCGTAAATAATTTAGCAGCAAACAGTGTTACTAATTTAGTAGATATTGCCTCAAATAATTTAGCGGTTATCAATATTATCTTCGGAATTTTCAATGTTTGGGCTTGTATTTCTGTAATTTTTGACATATCAATAAATATTTAATGCAAGTTAATTTAATTTGTGTTTTTTTTATACATTAGACATCATTAAATTAAAGTTAAAATGCAAAATCAAAAACGTGTAATAATTGAAAATGTATTGCCTCAATTAGACAATGGGGCATTTTTTATAAAAAGAATTGTAGGTCAAAAGATAACGGTTACTGCTGATATAATATCTGATGGTCACGATGTAATGGAAGCTGTTGTTCAATATAAACACGAAAAAGATAAAAAATGGTTGGAAGTTCGAATGAATGCGTTACCAAATGATGTATTTGTAGCCACTTTTTCAGTTGAAAAGCAAGGGTATTATTCTTATTTTGTGGAAGCTTGGATTGATTATGCCTTGAATTGGCAATACGGAATTGGTAAAAAAATCAATGACAACCAACATGTAAAATCAGAATTATTAGATGGAGTAGAGTACATAAAACCTTTATTATCGAAAGTTTCAGCTTCGGAAAAAAAATATTTGAATGAAGTCATGGAGCTATTTTTAAATGAAGGTAATTACGATAAGGCAATCATTGAAGCAGTTTCAGATAAATTAAAAACTATTTTTAAAGAAAATCCAGCCAAGTTTTTAGCCAATCAAACACAAGAATTAAGAGTTTATGTAGATAGACAAAAGGCATTATTCAGTACTTGGTACGAATTTTTTCCACGTTCAGCTTCAAGCGAAGAAGGCAAACACGGAACTTTAAAAGATTGTGAAAAATTATTGCCTCGTGTGGCTAAAATGGGATTTGATACGTTATATTTTCCTCCAGTTCATCCCATTGGAGAAGTAAATCGTAAAGGAATTAATAACGCAACTGATGCTAATCCTGGAGATGTCGGTTCGCCTTGGGGAATTGGTTCGCAATATGGTGGACACAAATCCATTCATCCTGAATTAGGAACCATTGATGATTTCAAATCCATGGTAAATACTGCAAAAGAATTAGGAATTGAAATAGCAATGGACTTTGCGCTTCAAGCAGCACCCGATCATCCTTATGTAAAAGAGTTTCCACAATGGTTTAAATGGCGTCCTGATGGAACGGTTCAATATGCTGAAAATCCTCCAAAAAAATACCAAGATATTTTACCCATTTATTTTGAAAGTAGCGATTGGAAAAACCTCTGGAAAGAATTATTAGACTGTGCTCTATTTTGGGTAGAAGAATGTGGTATTAGAGTATTCCGTGTCGATAATCCACATACCAAACCTTTCTATTTTTGGGGTTGGTTAATCGCCGAAATAAAGAAAAAACATCCCGATGTATTGTTCCTGGCAGAAGCTTTTACTCGTCCAAAAATTATGCACGAATTAGCCAAACAAGGTTTTACACAATCCTATTCTTATTACACTTGGCGCAACACAAAAGCAGAGTTACAAGAATATCTTACAGAGTTAACACAAACTAATCAAAAGGAATTTTTCCGTCCAAACTTTTGGCCAAATACGCCGGATATTAACCCATTTCCTTTGCAAGGAGCAAACGAAAGTACTCATTTACAAAAGTATTTCTTAGCAGCAACATTGAGTTCATCTGTTGGGATTTACGGCCCTATATTTGAATACATGGTTTCTGATGCATTACCAGGAAAAGAGGAATATATGGACAGTGAGAAGTATCAAATTCGCCTTTGGGATTGGAATAAAGAGAATAAAATAACAATGCTAATTTCTAAAATCAATCAAATTAGAAAAGAGCAAATATCATTGCAACAAACCAATAACATTGAGTTTTGTGATACCGATAACGACCAGATAATAGCCTATTATAAATTTGACGACAACAAAGAAAATGAAACGTTGATGATTGCTAGTTTAGACGCATATTATGCTAAACAAGCTATGGTTAGGTTGCCGTTGCAGTCACTCGGAATTAATGCAGGACATTCGGTAAATGTCATTGATTTAATCACCGGAAATAGCTACATTTGGGATAAAGAATGGAATTTTGTCGAATTGCATCCAACCTTGCCATTTCATCTATTTAAAATTCAGAAATAGAATTACAACAACCAAACAAGCATAAAACCTCTTACCATGAAAAACGATAATCAAGAAACTTTTTCAGCTCCATTTGTTTTCAAAAATGAATGGAAAGATGCCTTCAAAGACGATGAATTTATTAAAATATTTTCATCTGATATCCTAGAAAACTACATCATTAACAAGAGGTGGTATGGAGGAAAGGCAAGTACGTTAAAGTATATTGAAGTCGTTGATCATTTCAAAATCACTTCAAAAAAGAACACCTATTATGGCGTTTTGCTTGAAGTGAATTTCAAGGAAGCCTTCTTCCAACACTATTTTATGCCAGTGGCATTCATGACCAATGATGAATTGGATACTAATACCATCATCGCTCCTGCAAAATTTGGAAACATCGATGGCTACTTAGTTGACGCGTTGCACCAAGAAGACTTTAGAAAATTATTGTTCGATAATATCGCTCAATCTACAGAAAGCAAGGAACTGAAATTAGTATTCCACAAAGGGTCGCATTTGGTAGATAAAGAATACAAATCCTCGCAATTCATGGGAGTGGAGCAAAGTAATACCTCGATTATTTATAATGATGCATTTGTGTTAAAAATCTTTCGACGTATTTATGTTAGTACTAATCCTGATTATGAAATCAGCCGTTTTCTTACCGAAAGAATGCACTATCAAAACACACCTGCCTATACAGGAAGTATCAATTTAGCATTGTCGGAAGGGAATATCACCTTGGGATTAATGCAAGAATTAGTGCCCAACCAAGGTGATGCTTGGAAGTTTATGTTAGAGCAAATGGACGGTGTTTTCGATAACCTTTCCAGAAAAAAAATAAAAATTGACAAGCTTCCAAAAGTAGAATTGTTCAAGCGATTAAAAATTAACGAAATCCCACCGGAAATTATTGATTGGGTGGGTTTAAGTTTGTTTCTTCGCATTCAGACCCTTGCTTTGCGTACTGCCGAAATGCACATTGCACTTGGAAGTGACATTCACGAAACCGCATTCACACCTACAACCTACAACGGCGATTACACCGTTTGGTTAAAAAACCGTCTGCTATATCAATTCCAAAACCGATTAAACATTATCGAAAATAGTTTGCATAAACTCGACGGAATGGCACTCGAATTAGCCAATCAATTCCTCGAAAACAAAAAACTAATCCGTAAACATTTTGTAGATTTCGATTGGACCAAAATGAAATCCGAACGCATTCGTATTCATGGCGATTTCCATTTGGGTCAAGTGTTAGTCAATGGTGACGATTTTTACATCCTCGATTTTGAAGGAGAACCCGAAAGCACCATCCGTGATAGAAAGGTAAAACAACCACCACTAAAAGACGTTGCCGGAATGTTTCGTTCCTTTCATTACGCCATCTATGCCACTATTTTCAACAACGCCGATAAATATCCGTTTGAGCAAGAAGAGCTCTTCAAAGCCGGAGAATTACTCTTTAAATACATGGTGGGCACCTTCCTTGAAACCTATATCGAGAAAGCCCAATCGGGTAATTTAAACATTGGATACAGTCACGAAATTAACTTTTTACTCAAATATTGCATCCTTGAAAAAGCCGTTTACGAACTCGGTTACGAACTAAATTCACGCCCTCGATGGGCCGTAATTCCTTTGCGAGGCATTCAAACGATTATGGGGTATTAGAAATGTAATATGAATTTGAAGCGAATGGCTCGGGCATTTTCAACAATCCCTATTCCCGCTTTCCGTTCCAATCTTGCCCCAAAAGGCAAGGATTTCCACTACAATCGGGGCTAGAAAGGATTTGAATTGAATAGAAAATAAAATGTAAAAAAATCAATTGAATTGTCAATAACAATTGCAAAAAATAAAAATATAATATGAATCCAGTACTTCCACATTCTCTTTTCACCGATTTCGACATCGACCTATTCAAAGCAGGAAAACATTTCAGACTATACGAAAAACTAGGCGCTCACATCACCGAAGTCAATGGCGTAAAAGGCGTTTACTTTGCCGTTTGGGCACCATCGGCACGCTCGGTTTCTGTTGTGGGTGATTTCAATTTTTGGGTACAAGGCGAGCACCAACTCAACGTCCGTTGGGACGCTTCCGGAATTTGGGAAGGTTTCATTCCAGGCATAGACAAAGGCACCACTTATAAATATAAAATTCAATCCAACAACGGCGGCACCATCACCGAAAAAGCCGATCCATTTGCTTTATATTGCGAACATCCACCACACACAGCCTCTGTAATTTGGGATTTAGATTACAAATGGAAAGACACCAAATGGATGGACACGCGTAAAGACAAAAACGCACTCGACAAACCCTATTCGGTTTATGAAGTGCATTTGGGTTCTTGGAAACGCAACGCCGACGGCAAGTTTTTAACTTATATTGAATTAGCAGACCAATTGGTTTCCTACGTAAAAGAAACAGGTTTTACCCATGTCGAGTTTATGCCCATCATGGAATATCCTTACGATCCCTCTTGGGGATATCAATTGGTTGGGTATTTTGCACCCACCTCACGTTTCGGAAAGCCGCAAGATTTTATGCTTTTAGTGGATAAACTCCACCAAGCAGGAATTGGAGTAATTTTGGATTGGGTACCCTCGCATTTCCCTGATGATGCCCATGGATTAGGCTTTTTTGATGGTTCTAATTTATACGAACATCCAGATAGAAGAAAAGGCTATCATCCCGATTGGAAAAGTTTAGTATTCAATTATGGACGTAATGAAGTGCGTTCGTTTTTAATCAGTAACGCTATTTTTTGGTTGCAACATTACCATGTAGATGGACTTCGTGTAGATGCTGTAGCGTCCATGTTATATTTGGATTACTCCAGAAAAGACGGAGAGTGGGAGCCAAATATTTATGGTGGAAGAGAAAATCTAGACACTATCAGTTTCCTAAAAGATTTCAACGAAGCCGTGTATGCTAGTTTCCCAGATGTGCAAACTATTGCTGAAGAAAGTACCAGTTTTCCAATGGTTTCTCGACCGACATTCCTTGGCGGTTTAGGTTTCGGAATGAAATGGATGATGGGTTGGATGCACGATACCTTACAGTATTTCTCTAAAGAAAGTGTGTACCGAAAATACCATCAAAACGACATAACATTCTCCATGACTTATGCGTTTACCGAGAATTTTATGTTACCACTTTCCCACGATGAAGTGGTATATGGAAAACACTCTATTCAAGGAAGAATGCCCGGTGACGAATGGCAGCGTTTTGCTAATCTTCGTTTGTTATATGGTTATATGTTTACGCATCCCGGAGCAAAATTGTTATTCATGGGTGGCGAATTTGGTCAAACATCAGAATGGAATTTTGAAAGCAGCCTCGATTGGCATTTGTTGCAATATGGTTTCCATGATGGAATTAAGAAATGCATCACCGATTTGAATGCTTTATACAAATCGCATCCAGCCTTATATGAAAAACAATTCTCGGTAGAAGGTTTTGAATGGATTAATTATTCCGACAATGAAAACTCTGTTTTAGCTTATATTCGTAAAGGAATTAATGAAAAGGAAAACTTAATTGTGGTTTGCAATATGACTCCAGTAATCCATGATAACTATAGAATTGGTCTGCCAAAGAAAGGCAAATTGGTCGAAATTTTCAATTCAGATAAAGTAGAATATAATGGAAGCGGTGTAAGTAATACAAAACCAATTAAAATAGAAAAAGAGTCTTGGAATGGAAGAGAATTTTCAGCAGAAATTATTCTACCACCATTGGGAATTTGTGTTTTTAAAATTGGCTAGTTTTTTTCCACAAAGACGCAAAGACGCAAAGAAAAATTAAGTTTTTTTAATAACAATATTTTCAATTTTTTAAAATTTGATTGTATAAACTTTGTGTCTTTGTGTCTTTGTGGCAAATACAGACATCCGCAAACGTTATCGTTAAAAACTACTTTAATTAACTTTTTTATTGTCACTACAACTTTGTAAATTTGGCACTTTGTCAAAAAAATAACCTATGATAATCAACACCGAACTCGAATACAAAGGCGATTTATTTCCTTCCCAAATTATATCTTACAAACACGAAGTAGATTCAATTGATTTCCATACGGATAATAATGTAATCCTCCGAGTAACAGTCCTTCGCGATAGTATGATTCGTTTTCGTTTTACAGCCAAAGGCTATTTCAGTAATGATTTTTCGTATGCTATTGATAAAACGCAATCGCATGGTTACAATGTTCTAGAAGTAACAGAAGAAGACGATCATTATAGAATTAAAACTTCCAAAGTCTATGTTGTTGTTCAAAAACACGATTGCCGTGTAGGGATTTATGAACTTGATGGAACAACTATTCTTGAGGATGAAATTGGTTTCCATTGGGAAGAATGTTACGAATTTGGCGGAAACATTGTGAAAATGAGTAAAACATCCCACGATGGAGAAAGTTTTTACGGATTAGGAGACAAACCAACCAATTTCAATTTAAAGGGAAAACGTGTCGAAAATTGGGCTACTGACCAATATGCTTTTGCAAAAGACCAAGAACCATTATACAAAGTTGTTCCTTTCTATATTGGACTTCACAATCAAAAAGCGTATGGAATTTTCTTTGATAATACTTTTCGTTCGTTCTTCGATTTTAGTCATGAACGTAAAGGAGTAACTAGTTTTTGGGCAGATGGTGGCGAAATGAACTACTACTTTATTTATGGTCCCAAAATGAGTGATGTGGTGACGACTTACACCCATCTAACTGGGAAACCAGAATTGCCACCACTTTGGACATTAGGCTACCAACAATGCAAATGGAGTTACTATCCAGAAGCTAAAGTTAAAGAAATCACAGGAAGATTTAGAGAACTTCAAATACCCTGCGACGCCATTTATTTGGATATTGATTACATGGATGGTTTCCGATGTTTCACTTGGAACAAAGAGTATTTTCCAGACCCAAAAAGAATGGTTGCTGATTTAGCTAAAGACGGATTCAAAACGGTTGTAATTATTGATCCAGGAATTAAAATTGATAAAGATTATTCAGTTTACAATGAAGGAATAGCCAATGATTATTTCTGTAAAAGAGCTGATGGTCCTTATATGAAAGGAAAAGTATGGCCTGGAGAATGTAATTTTCCAGATTATACCAATCCCGAAGTAAGAGAATGGTGGGCTGGGTTATTCAAAGAATTAGTTTCAGAAATAGGAGTGAAGGGCGTTTGGAATGATATGAATGAACCTGCCGTTATGGAGGTTCCTACCAAAACTTTTCCACTAGATGTGCGTCATAATTATGATGGCAATAATTGTAGTCATAGAAAAGCGCATAATGTTTATGGAACTCAAATGGCACGTGCAACTTATGAAGGTGTAAAACGATTTGCCTATCCAAAACGTCCTTTCGTAATTACACGTTCGGCTTATTCTGGAGCACAACGATATACGTCTTCTTGGACTGGTGATAACGTAGCCACATGGGAACATTTGTGGGTTGCCAACGTTCAGATGCAACGTATGTCAATATCCGGAATGGGATTCACGGGTTCTGATATTGGTGGATTTGCTGAACAACCAACTGCAGAATTGTATGCGCGTTGGATTCAATTGGGTGTTTTTCATCCGTTTTGTAGAACCCATTCTTCAGGTCATCACGGCGAGCAAGAACCATGGAGTTTTGGCGAAGAAGTAATTGATATTACTAGAAAATTCGTGGAATTAAGGTATCAATTGTTACCTTATTTATATACGATGTTTTGGCAGTATGTAAACGATGGCGTGCCAATGTTGAAACCATTAGTCTATTTTGACCAAGAAGATACGCAAACACATTATAGAACGGATGAGTTTATATTTGGAAATCAAATATTAGTTTGTCCAATTTTAGAACCTAATGCTCTTGGAAGAAGAATGTATTTACCGCAAGGAAACTGGTATAATTTCTGGACCAATGAATTAGTAAAAGGAAAAAAAGAATTATGGGTAGCTACTGACTTTGATCAAATTCCGATTTTTGTAAAAGAAGGTGCTATTATACCTAAATATCCAGTACAACAATATGTCGGACAAATTGAATCTCCTGAATTATCCTTAGATGTCTATTATAAATTAGGAAAAGAAAAATCCTATGTATATGAAGATGCACATGATGGATACGATTATAATAAAGGAAGATTTAGTTATAAAACATTCACTTTAAATGGTAAAGAAAATGAACTTTTCATTACTCAACACAAAGAAGGAACTTTTGAAGCACAATATCAAACTATTAAAATAAATCTAAAAGGATTACCATTCAAGATCAAAGGAATTGAAATTGATAATGAGAAAATTATCTTTGATGCAGCATCTTTAATCTTAGAAAACGGATTAGAAGTTGATAAGGATTTTACAGAATTGCACTTTATTGGAGTGTAATTCCATAGATAAAGTTTTCTACCCATATCATTTACAGGATTAACGTCAAATTTGGCGTAACATTTATATAATATCCAACTTATTAAAAAATAAGTATATTTGAAGCTGTCAAAATTATTTGACAGCTTTTTATTTATAAAAATTTATTATGTCAAACTTACCAAAAGGGCATCCAAAGCTTTTAAACGCTTGGGCATTTTATGATTGGGCAAACTCAGTTTATAGTTTAGTAATAGCTTCAGCTGTTTTCCCAATTTTTTATAATGCCTTATTTCCTAAAGAACATCCTTATATTGTAGTTTTGGGGCATAGTTTCCAAAATACAGCATTGATTAGTTTTGTTACAGCAGTTGCTTTTTTATGTGTTGCTTTGTTTTCGCCTTTACTTTCTGGTATTGCCGATTATATTGGAAACAAAAAGATTTTCATGAGAACCTTCAATTATATTGGTGCTTTATCATGTATAGGGTTGTATTTTTTTGATTTGGAACATATTTTAGTTGGACTGCTTTTTTACTTCTTTGGACTTATTGGTTTTTGGGGAAGTTTAGTCTTCTATAACTCCTATCTTCCAGATATTGCTTTTACAGAACAACAAGATAGTGTGAGTGCCAAAGGTTATTCTTTGGGGTATATTGGCAGTGTGTTATTGCTTATTTTGAATTTAGCAATGATAATGAAACCTGAATTTTTTCATATCACAGGAACTTCTGGTGAAGCTTCTATGAAAGCGATGCGTTATTCATTTGCTATGGTGGGTGTTTGGTGGATTTTGTTCAGTCAATACACCTATCATTATTTGCCAAAAGGAAACTCAAGCCAAAAGAAAGTGACTTCAGAAGTAGTTTTCAATGGTTTTAAAGAGCTTAAAAAAGTCTGGGAAATTCTGCAAGCTGAAACACAATTGAAGCGATATTTGGGAGCTTTCTTTGTGTTTAGTATGGCTGTTCAAACCGTTATGTTAGTAGCTACATATTTTGGTGCACAAGAAATTAAATGGAAAGATGCACAGGAAAGTCAAATCGGATTGATCACATGTATTCTTCTCATTCAAATTATTGCCATTATTGGAGCAGTACTTACATCAAAAGCTTCCGCAAGATTTGGAAATATTAAAACACTTATTATTTTAAATACAATTTGGTTTTTATTGTGCGGATTTGCTTACTTCATTACTACTCCTAATGAATTTTATATCATGGCAGGTTTTGTGGGATTAGTAATGGGAGGGATTCAGTCATTGGGTCGTTCCACCTATTCTAAATTTTTACCAGAATCTGAAGATACGGCTTCCTTTTTTAGTTTTTATGATGTTTCAGAAAAAATTGGAATCGTAATTGGGATGCTAGTTTATGGTATTATTGACCAAGTTACTGGAAGTCCCAGATTTGCAATTGTTTTTTTAGGACTATTTTTTCTAACAGGATTAATTCTTTTAACCAGAGTATCAAAAAAATAATTATATTTGAAAAATTTATTTTTATAATCATGAACAAACAGAAATTAGCATCCTCAATTATCTTCCTTTTTTCACTTTTTTTATTGATATCTTGTTCTAATGAACCAGTAGATCCTGCTGTTGCAACTCAATTAGCGGCAGCTAATGCGGTAGCATCTAACGGAGGAGGAGGAACAACAGGTACATATTATGTTAAAGCGCAAGTAGACGGAGTTCAAAATAATTGGAGTACTGCAATTCAAGCACAATACAGTACAACTTTACATGCTTTAATGATACTTTCAAGCGATGGTACTACTTCAATGAGCTTGCACATTATGCAAAGTACAGATGTTACTGCTACCAATTATCCTTTAGTATGGACAAATGTTGGATGTAGCCAGAATATAGGAGCTGATATTTTTGCATCTGATTATTCAGATTTTACAACTAGCGCAGGAAGTATTACTTTGACTCAATTTGATTTAACTAATAAAATTGCCAAAGGGACTTTTAATTTTGTTGGTAAAAACAATGCAATGACAGCAACTAAGACTTATACCAACGGTGAATTTAATGTAACTTTTACAGTGCAATAATTGTATAAGGTTTTTCAATACAATCCGCCATTTCGGCGGATTTTTTTTGTGGCATAATCATTGTTTAAGTTGAAAAGCTATCGACAAAGTACATTGTTACTTGTTTTTAGCACTATTTCGGTGTTTTACATCGATTTTAATTTAATAAGATTAATGCATATCTTATATTTGCTAAAGTAAACTATAATCCATAAAAGTCATATTGACTCAATCCATATTATGTCAAATCATAAAATACTAACTTTTGACAATTTGTCACTTCAAGAATTCGATACAGAAGCCGAATTAATTCCACTTTTAACTCCAGAAGATGAAGAGGAAATGAACAACGAGGAATTGCCTTCTTCTTTGCCAATTTTACCGTTACGAAATACCGTTTTGTTTCCAGGAGTTGTAATTCCAATTACAGCTGGAAGAGACAAGTCCATCAAATTGATAAATGAAGCCTATGCTGGTAGTAAGATAATTGGTGTAGTGGCTCAGAAAAATGAAGAGGATGAAGATCCAACTATCAATGACATCAATCAAATTGGTACTGTGGCAAGAATTCTTCGAGTTTTAAAAATGCCAGATGGTAATATAACCGTAATTCTGCAAGGAAAAAAGCGTTTTGAAATAGAAGCTGTTATTTCAGAACTTCCTTATTTGTCTGCTACCGTCAAAGAAGTTCCTGAAAAAAGACCTGGGAAACAAGATACGGAGTTCAATACTATTGTGGATTCTATTAAAGAGTTAGCAATTGAAATAATTAGAGAGAGTCCAAATATTCCAACGGAAGCTACATTTGCGATAAAAAATATAGAAAGTCAATCGTTTTTAATCAATTTTGTTTCTTCTAACATGAATTTATCTGTCGAGGAAAAGCAAAATTTATTAATGATGAACATCCTTAAAGAACGCGCTTTAGAAACCTTGCGTTACATGAATGTGGAGTTGCAAAAGTTGGAACTTAAAAATGACATTCAATCTAAAGTTCGTTTCGATTTAGATCAGCAACAAAGAGAATATTTCTTGCATCAACAAATGAAAACCATTCAAGAAGAATTGGGTGGTGTTTCTAATGAACAAGAATTTGAAGAAATGCGTCAGCGTGCCAAAACCAAAAAATGGGACGATAAAACCAATAAACATTTTGAAAAAGAGTTTTCAAAAATGCAACGCATGAATCCTCAAGCGCCTGATTTTGGTATCCAAAGAAACTATTTGGATTTATTTTTGGATTTGCCTTGGGAGAAATTTTCAAAAGACAATTTCGATTTAAAACACGCTCAAAAAGTTTTGGATAGAGATCATTTTGGATTGGAAGATGTTAAAAAAAGAATGATTGAGCACTTAGCAGTCTTGAAATTGCGCAATGATATGAAATCGCCAATTATATGTTTGACAGGGCCTCCAGGAGTTGGTAAAACATCTATTGGAAAATCAGTTGCTGAAGCTTTAGGAAGAGAATATGTTAGAATTTCATTAGGCGGATTGCGTGATGAAGCTGAAATTCGTGGCCATCGTAAAACCTATATTGGTGCAATGCCAGGAAGAATTATTCAAAGTATTAAAAAAGCCGGAACTTCTAATCCTGTTTTTATTTTAGATGAAATTGATAAATTGTCTGTGAGTAATCAAGGTGATCCATCATCAGCTTTATTAGAAGTTTTAGACCCAGAACAAAATAATGCTTTTTATGACAATTTCCTTGAAATGGGATATGATTTATCAAAAGTGATGTTTATCGCTACTTCCAATTCAATGTCAACCATTCAACCTGCTTTGAAAGACAGAATGGAAGTCATTAAAATGTCAGGTTATACCACTGAAGAAAAAGTAGAAATTGCAAAACAACATTTGTTTCCAAAACAATTGAAAGAACACGGATTAACTTCCAAGCAATTAACAATAGGGAAAAAAGAGTTAGAAAAAATTGTTGAAGGATACACACGTGAATCGGGTGTTAGAAGTTTAGAACAAAAAATCGCTCAAGTAATTAGAAATGCAGCAAAATCTGTTGCAATGGAGGAAGAATACAATAAAAAAGTTACTGCTGAAGATATTGTAACTGTTTTAGGTTCTCCAAAATTAGAAAGAGATAAAGCAGAAGGAAATGATGTGGCAGGTGTTGTTACAGGTTTGGCATGGACATCGGTAGGAGGAGATATTCTATTTATTGAATCTTTGATTTCTAAAGGAAAAGGAGTGCTTACCTTGACGGGGAATTTAGGTACTGTTATGAAAGAATCAGCAACCATTGCCTTAGAATATATTAAAGCGAATGCTGAACTTTTTGGATTGAATCAAGATGTTTTAGGAAAATACAATATTCACTTGCATGTTCCAGAAGGGGCTACTCCAAAGGACGGACCTAGTGCTGGAATTGCAATGTTGACTTCTTTAGTTTCGTTATTAACTCAACGAAAAATTAAGAAAGGATTAGCTATGACGGGGGAAATTACCTTGAGAGGAAAAGTCTTGCCTGTTGGTGGGATTAAAGAAAAAATTCTTGCAGCTAAAAGAGCGAACATAAAAGAAATTATACTTTGTCATGAAAATAAAAGTGACATTGAAGAAATTAAAGATAATTATCTAGAAGGTTTAACTTTTCATTATGTAAAAGAAATGAGTGAAGTTATTGAAATTGCTTTAACAAATCAGAAGGTAAAAAATGCTAAAATAATAGATTAAGGTATTAATATTATTTTCAAAAAGGCGTGTGAATTTTAATTCTCACGCCTTTTTTTATTTTACTTTTTCTATAACTTTAAAAATAATATCTTCGCATTTCCGTTATAGGTAAGTTATTTACTGTTTTCTGTATGTTAAAAAAACTATTTATCTCCTCTACATTACTTTTATGCGCTGTTAATTACAGTCAAATAGGGGGTAAGTCAGTTTATGATTTTCTCAACTTGGTAACTTCTCCTAGACAAGCTGCACTTGGTGGAAAAGTGATTACAATCTTTGATGAAGATGTCAATCAAGCTCATTTTAATCCAGCTACAATAAATCCAGAAATGGATAATCACTTAGCTATAAATTATGGAAGCTATTTTGGAGCTGTAACCTATGGAACAGCGGCTTATGCCTACACTTATGACAGGCATTTGCAAACCTTCCATGTCGGAGTCAATTATGTTGATTATGGTAAATTTGACGGTTATGATGAAAATGGTAATCAAACATCATCATTTACAGGTAGTGAAATGGCGCTGTCATTGGGGTATTCCTACAATGTGCCATTTACTAGTTTATACCTTGGTGCAAATGCAAAAATAATTTCATCCACATTAGAAAGTTATACTTCTTATGGAGCTGCTGCAGATTTTGGTGCGTTATATATTGACGATAGAAATGATGTTAATTGGGCATTAGTAGTTAGAAATGTTGGAACTCAAATTACCACTTATGCAGGTACTCAAGAAAAATTACCTTTGGAAGTATTAGCAGGTGTTTCTCAAGAAGTAGAAAATGTTCCGTTGCGATGGCATTTAACGTTAGAGAATTTGCAACAATGGGATATTGGATTTTCAAATCCCAACAGAGCAGTTGCCAATATTGATGGAACATCAACTCCAGAAAAAGTTAGTTTTATGAATAATGCTTTACGACATGTGGTTTTTGGAGCAGAATTGTTTCCAAAGAGATCGTTTAATCTACGATTTGGATACAATTTTAGAAGAGCAGAAGAATTAAGGTTAGTGGATCAAAGGAATTTTTCAGGTATTTCATTAGGTTTTGGATTGAAAATGGGAAAAGTTAAATTCAATTATTCCTATTCAAGATATACATTAGCTGCAAATACAAGTCTTTTTGGGCTAACAATTAATTTTCAAAATGAATAATTTAATAGTTTAAAAATTGAAAAATATAACAATAGCAATTGATGGATATTCCTCAACAGGTAAGAGTACTTTAGCTAAACAACTAGCAAAACATTTGGGTTATGTCTATGTTGATACGGGAGCAATGTATCGTGCAGTTACTTTTTTTTCAATGGAATTAGGATATATTTCTAATGATTATTTTGATAAAGAGACTTTAATTAATGGTTTAGAATCTATTAAATTACATTTTGAATTCAATAAAGAATTAGGTTTTGCAGAAATGTATTTAAATGATGTCAATGTAGAAAAAGAAATCCGTACCATTGAAGTATCCAATTTTGTTAGCAAAGTAGCAGAAGTTTCTGAAGTTCGTGCTAAATTAGTGGAGCAACAACAAGCAATGGGCAAAAACAAAGGAATTGTAATGGATGGTCGAGATATTGGAACCGTAGTATTTCCTAATGCTGAATTAAAAATATTTATGACAGCAAGCCCAGAGACAAGAGCGCAACGTCGATTTGACGAACTTCAGGCTAAAGGGGATGTTGTTTCTTATGAAGAAGTTTTAAAAAATGTGCAAGAACGCGACTATATTGATACGCATAGAGATGATTCTCCTCTTGTAATCGCTGACGATGCTATAGAAATTGATAATTCTTATCTTACAAGAGAAGAACAATTCAATGCAGTTTTAGAACTGGTGGAGGAAGTGACTAAATCGTTGTAAATTTTTGCAAATCTCAAATTTAATAGTAGATTTACAATCTATTTACATTACAAAATCTATTTATTATGAGTATAAAGTTTAGATTAACGCTAATGAGTTTTCTTCAATTCTTTGTCTGGGGAGCTTGGTTGATTACTGTTGGAAATTATTGGTTTGGAACTAAACAATGGAGCGGAGAGCAATTTGGAGCTATATTTTCGACATTAGGATTGTCTTCTATTGTAATGCCTGCCATTACAGGAATTATAGCTGATAAATGGATTAATGCGGAAAAGCTTTATGGTGTACTTCATATTTTGGGAGGTTTAGCACTACTTTATATTCCTCAAGTTGACAATCCAACTGCTTTTTATTATGTTATTTTTGGGGCAATGCTTTGCTATATGCCTACTATTTCTTTGTCAAATTCTGTGGCTTATAACATTTTAAAGAATAATAAATATGATGTTGTAAAGGTCTTTCCTCCTATTAGAGTTTGGGGAACCATTGGTTTTATTGCTGCGATGTGGATTACCAATTTAACAGGCAACAAATCTTCAGCTAATATGTTTTATTTGTCAGCTTTAGCGGCTTTTATTCTTGGGATTTATTCCTTTACATTGCCTAAATGTCCTCCTCAAAAAACAATTTCGCAAAAAGCTTCTTTTGCAGAACAATTAGGATTAAATGCTTTCAAATTATTTAGCTCCTATAAAATGGCATTGTTTTTTGTTTTTTCAATGTTTCTTGGAGGAGCATTGCAATTGACTAATATGTATGGTGATGTATATTTATCTGAATTCGCAAAAGTGCCTCAATATGCCAATTCATTTGTAGTAAAATATTCAACAATAATAATGTCGATTTCTCAAATTTCTGAAACCTTATTTATTCTTGCTATTCCTTTTTTCTTGAAGCGATTTGGAATAAAACAAGTGATGTTGATTTCAATGTTAGCTTGGGTATTGCGGTTTGGATTATTTGCTTTTGGAAATCCTGTAGATGGACTTTGGATGATTATCATGTCTTGTATTGTTTACGGTATGGCCTTTGATTTTTTCAATATTTCAGGCTCGTTATTTGTTGAAACGACTACTGATTCTAAAATTCGTTCTTCTGCTCAAGGTTTGTTTATGATGATGTCAAACGGTTTTGGTGCTTTTTTTGGAGGACTTTTAAGCGGAATGGTAATCGATAAATTCTTTACTCATGATGGAATAAGAGATTGGCATAATATATGGCTTTCTTTTGCAGTTTATGCTTTAGTAATTGCGGTATTATTTGCAGTTTTTTTTAAACACAAACACAATCCTGATGAAGTGGCAAATGTGAATCATTAGAAATAGCATAAATTAGTAAGTAAAACCCTTTCAAAGCATTGTTTTGAAAGGGTTTTGTCTTAGTTTGGAATTTCTTAATTGTTTTAAGCTTTTTATCATAATAAATATTTTGTAGTTAAGAAATAATACTTACTTTTGCAGACCAAAATGCAGAGTAGAGTTTCGTTTGGAAATCAATATTTTATATGTAAAACACTTTTGTTTTTCTATCGCTTAAAGAAACTCATGAAAAACAGAATACAAATTTTTTATCAGCATGTCTGAATTAAACAAAGAACAACAAGCGTTTTTAAACGAATTTAACTGGCACAATTACTCAGAAGGAATTGATGCAGTAGATCAAAAAAATTTACAAGAGTTTGAAGATTTAGTTACTAAAACTTTTATTTCTACAGATCAAGAAGAAGTAGTAGAAGGAGTAGTAGTTAGAATCACTGACAGAGACGCAATTGTTGACATTAATGCAAAATCGGAAGGTGTTATTTCATTAAACGAATTCCGATATAACCCAAACTTAAAAGTGGGTGACAAAGTAGAAGTATTAATTGATGTTCGTGAGGACAAAACAGGTCAATTAGTATTATCTCACAGAAAAGCTAGAACTATCAAATCATGGGATAGAGTTATTTCTGCAAATGAAACAGGTGAAATTGTTACTGGTTTTGTTAAATGTAGAACTAAAGGTGGTATGATCGTAGATGTTTTCGGAATTGAAGCATTCTTACCAGGTTCACAAATTGATGTGAAACCAATCCGTGATTACGATGTATACGTGAACAAAATGATGGAATTTAAAGTTGTGAAAATTAATCACGAATTTAAAAATGTTGTTGTATCACACAAAGCACTTATCGAAGCAGATATCGAAGTTCAGAAAAAAGAAATTATTGGTCAATTAGAAAAAGGACAAGTATTAGAAGGGGTTGTTAAAAACATTACTTCTTATGGTGTGTTTATCGACTTAGGTGGTGTAGATGGATTAATCCACATTACAGACCTTTCTTGGTCTAGAATCAATCACCCAAGTGAAGTTCTTGAATTAGATCAAAAATTGAATGTTGTTATCCTTGATTTTGATGACGAGAAAACAAGAATCCAATTAGGTTTAAAACAATTAAACGCTCATCCATGGGATGCTCTTGGAGCGGAACTTAAAGTGGGTGACAAAGTGAAAGGTAAAGTGGTAGTTATTGCTGATTACGGTGCTTTCATTGAAGTTGCTGAAGGTGTTGAAGGTTTAATCCACGTTTCTGAAATGTCTTGGTCTACTCACTTAAGAAGTGCTCAAGATTTCGTTAAAGTAGGTGATATTGTCGAAGCTGTTGTTTTAACTCTTGATAGAGATGAAAGAAAAATGTCTTTAGGTATCAAACAAATGACACAAGATCCTTGGACAGATATCACGGCTAAATACCCAGTAGGTTCTAAACATACAGGTATTGTTAGAAACTTTACTAACTTCGGAATTTTTGTAGAATTAGAAGAAGGAATTGACGGTTTAGTTTATATCTCTGATTTGTCTTGGACTAAAAAAATCAAACATCCATCAGAATTTGTTAACGTAGGTGACAAACTTGATGTAGTAGTATTAGAATTAGATGTTGACGGACGTAAATTATCTTTAGGTCACAAACAAACTACTGCTAATCCTTGGGATAAACATGAAGATGCTTTTGCTGTTGGAACTATCCACACTGGAACAATTGCTGAAATTGTTGACAAAGGAGCTACTGTTGATTTTGGAGATGATGTTGTTGCTTTTATTCCAACTCGTCATTTAGAAAAAGAAGATGGTAAAAAATTGAAAAAAGGTGAGGAAGCTGAATTTAAAGTAATTGAATTCAATAAAGAATTCAAAAGAGTTGTAGCTTCTCATACTGCTATCTTTAGAGAAGAAGAAGAAAAAGCTGTAAAAGCTGCTTCAGAAACCGTTGCTGCTTCTAACAACAATAATCAAGCTTCAACTTTAGGAGATAACAATGATATTCTTGCTGAATTAAAAGCTAAAATGGAAAAAGGAGGAAACTAATTCTCTAATTCTAATATTTTTTTAAAAGCGCTACTTTATGTGGCGCTTTTTTTTTGGTTATTATTTCACATAAAAATACCGTTCAAAGAATATGAACGGTATTAGTATTTAAAAATGTATATTTATTTATTATCTTAATTGAGCTCCCAATTCCGATTCAAAATTTGATTGTAATTTGCTCATTATTTTATCAATCTGAGTATCTGTTAATGTCTTTGTAGTGTCTTGAATAGTGAAACTCACAGCATATGATTTCTTTCCTTCTGGTAGATTTTTTCCTTCGTATACATCAAATAAATTGATGTCTTTTAAAAAAGTTTTCTCGGTTTGTCGCGCAATTTTATAAATAGAATCAAATGCTACTGATTTATCAATCAATAAAGCAAAATCTCTGCGGACTTCGGGATATTTTGGAATTGCCTTAAATTTTATTTTATTAGACAACGATTTGATTATTAAATCCCAATTAAATTCGGCATAAAATACTTCTTGTTTGATATCAAAGTATTTTAAAATCGATTTCTTTACAGTTCCCATTTCTACCAAGGTATCATTTCCTATAGCAAATGCTATTCCTTCAGAAAAAATGTCGTTAGTAACAGGTATACCTTCAGTTTTATCAAATCCTAAACGAGATAGAATAGAAGTTACATATCCCTTGAATAAAAAAAAATCCGTTGGTCTTGGTGTAGTTGTCCAACTTTCTGCTATTCTATTTCCAGAAATAAATAAAGTTAAATGTTTTGTTTCATTATAACCTGACAATAATTTGCGATAACTTTTACCAAATTCAAATAACTTTAAGTCATTATTTTTTCTGTTGATATTATAGGAAATTGCCTCCAATCCAGAAAACAACATGGATTGTCTCATAGTCGACAAATCATTGCTTAAAGGATTTAACATGGTTACATTGTATTCTTCTTTTAACAATTCAGAAAGTTGAGTGTACTCTGGTGTTGTTAAAGAGTTTGCCATCATTTCATGAAATCCAAAAGAATTCAATTGAGAAGCTACTATATTTTGAACTTTATAATCTTCTGTTCTATCCGATTTGGCTACAGTAGCATTTAATTTTTTTGTAAAATTAATGTTGTTATAACCATAAACTCTCAAAATCTCTTCGATTACATCTACCTCACGCTGAACATCAACTCTGTATGCAGGAATGGTTAATCCCAAACCAGCGTCTGAAGTACTATTCACCTTGATGTCTAGAGAAGCTAAAATCTTTTTGATTATTTCTTTTGGTAATTCCTGTCCAATAAGTTTAAACGCTTTCTCATAATTTAAGAAAACCGTAAAATCAGGTAGTTTTTTTGGATATATGTCTATAATATCGGATGTGATTTCACCACCAGCGACTTCTTGAATCAGCAAGGCAGCACGCTTTAGTGCATACTCAGTAATTTCAGGGTCAATCCCTCTTTCAAAACGAAAAGAGGCATCAGTACTTAACCCATGACGTTTAGCTGTTTTTCTAATTGTAACAGGATTGAAATAAGCACTTTCTAAAAATAGGGTCGAAGTATTTTCAGAAACACCTGAGTTTTTTCCACCAAAGACACCCGCAATACACAAAGGTCCTTTATCATCGCAAATCATTAAATCCTCTTCATGCAACGTTCTTTCCACATCATCAAGCGTAGTGAATTTAGTTCCAGTAGGTAGTGTTTTTATAGCAACTTTTCCGTGAATCATGGCCGCATCAAATGCATGCAATGGTTGCCCTAATTCATGTAAAACATAATTAGTAACATCAATCACATTATTTTTAGGCGTTAATCCTATTGCTTTCAATCGGTTTTGTAACCAAGTAGGCGAAGGTTTTATAGTGATTCCAGAAATGGTAACCCCACAATATCTAGGTACTAATTTAGAATCAATAACATTGACATCAATTTTTAATGTTCGTTTATCAACCTTAAATTTAGAAACCGAAGGAGTGATTAATTCTAGTGAAGCATTTTTTTGCAATAAACCAGCACGTAAATCACGAGCTACACCCATATGCGACATAGCATCGGCACGATTAGGCGTTAATCCAATTTCAAAAACTTCATCATTTTCGACATTAAAAACTTTAGAGGCCAAAGTACCCGGTTTTAGACTTTCTTCTAAAATCATGATGCCTTCATGACTGGTTCCTAAAGCTAATTCGTCTTCGGCACAAATCATTCCATGACTTTCTTGTCCACGAATTTTTCCTTTTTTGATTTCAAATTCAACTCCGTCTTTATCAATAAGTTTAGTCCCAATAGTGGCAACTAATACTTTTTGTCCAGCAGCTACATTAGTAGCACCACACACAATTTGAACCGGTGTACCATTGCCTAAATCAACTGTTGTTACTTTTAGACGATCAGCGTCAGGATGTTTTTCGCAAGTCAAAACATGACCCACTACAACCCCTACTAATCCACCTTTAATTGATTGGTATTTTTCTACGATTTCCACTTCAAGCCCTAAATCGGTAAGTATCTCAGAAATAACTTCTGTTGGAGTATCTATTTTTAAAAATTGTTTTAACCAATTGTATGAAATCTTCATTGTTGCTTGTAAATTTTGAGTTCGCAAAGATAAGTATTGTAGCTTTTACATCAAATTATATTTTATTCAAAAGCACAATTCTTTTATATTATTAATTTACCTAAAAATTTGGTTTATTTTTTTGATATGCATAATTATAGGGCGCAAAAATTTCATAGTTATCAATTTTGTGCTATTAAATGACAGTTTTGTGCTATTCTAAGAAAAAGGATAAAACTACTTTTGGATAAATCAAAAAAATTAAACTTATGAGTAATTTAGTTCAAAGACCACAATTAAAAGAAAAGTACGATAATTATATCAACGGAAAATTTACGGCACCTTCAACGGGCCAGTATTTTGAAGTAGTATCACCTGTTGATGGAAAATTATTAGCCAAAGCAGCACATTCAGCTAAAATGGATATTGAAATGGCGGTGAATGCCGCAGACGAAGCTTTCAAAACATGGAGTCAAACTTCAGCAACAGAAAGAAGTACTATCTTAAATAAAATTGCAGATAGAATTGAAGCCAATTTAGAGCACATTGCTATTGTTGAAACTCTTGACAATGGAAAAGCAGTTCGAGAAACTATGGCAGCCGACATTCCTCTTTCAATAGATCACTTCCGATATTTTGCAAGTGTTATCCGCGCTGAAGAAGGAACAATAACAGAGTTAGATAAAGACACGGTCTCTATTATTATCAATGAGCCTCTAGGGGTTATTGCTCAAATCATCCCTTGGAATTTTCCAATTTTGATGGCGGTTTGGAAATTAGCTCCCGCTTTGGCTGCTGGTAATTGTGTAGTTCTTAAACCAGCCGAAAGTACTCCAATTTCTATTATGGTTTTAATGGAAATTATTGGTGACTTATTGCCACCTGGAGTAATTAATGTAGTTAATGGCTTTGGTGCGGAATTGGGTAGAACTTTAGTGACTAATCCTAAAGTATCTAAAGCAGCTTTCACTGGTTCAACTGCCACAGGAAGAATGGTAATGCAATATGCAACTGAAAATATTATTCCGGTTACTTTAGAATTGGGAGGTAAATCACCAAATATTTTCTTCCCATCGGTTATGGATGAAGATGATGCCTTCTTAGATAAAGCTATTGAAGGGGCTGTACTTTTTGCATTTAATCAAGGGGAAGTGTGTACTTGTCCTTCTCGACTTTTAATTCATGAATCGATCTATGATAAATTTATTGAAAGAGTTTTACAAAGAGTGAAAGATATTAAAGTAGGAAATCCTCTTGATCCAACAGTGATGATGGGAGCACAAGCTTCACAAATTCAAAAAGATAAGATTCTTTCGTATATCAATTTAGGAAAAGAAGAAGGTGCTGAATTACTTTGTGGTGGTGGTGTAAATCATTTAGGTGATGATTTGGAAGGCGGATATTATATTCAACCTACATTATTCAAAGGACATAATAAAATGAGGATTTTTCAAGAAGAAATCTTTGGTCCTGTGTTAGCTGTAGCGACTTTCAAAACAACAGAAGAAGCTATTGCAATTGCTAATGATACCATGTATGGTTTAGGAGCGGGTGTTTGGACACGTGACGCTCATGAATTATACCAAGTTCCAAGAGCGATTCATGTGGGTAGGGTTTGGGTAAATCAATACCATGCCTATCCAGCAGGAGCACCATTTGGAGGATACAAACAATCGGGTATTGGTAGAGAAAATCACAAAATGATGTTAGACCATTATCGTCAAACTAAAAATATGTTGATTTCTTATAATAAAAATAAATTAGGTTTCTTTTAGTAGATAGAAATTGATAGAATTCAACCGCAAATTCACTTATTTTTTCGATGAATTTGCGGTTACTATTTAAATAAGATATGGAAAAAATTAAGCGGTTAGCCGCAACAAAACAAGCATTAGAACTGATTAATAGTCTTCAAGAAAAGTTTGGCGATTTGATGTTTTATCAAGCAGGAGGATGTTGTGAAGGAACACAGCCGCAATGTTTTGAAAAAGGCTCTTTTTTTACTAGGACTAATGATGTATGTATCGGTCAAATAAAAGGGTTTGATTTTTGGCTTGACAGAGATTTGTTTGAATATTGGAAACAGGCTCATTTTACACTTGATGTCACTAATGGAATAGGCGCAGGAGGTTTTTCTTTGGAAACGCCTTATGGCAAAACATTTGTAATCAAATACAGATTATTTACAGAGGCAGAAAACGCCAATCTCGAACCGATTCGATTGAACAGTTATGATTAATTATTGAAATTCATCAATTGGTATTGCTTTGGAGTAACACCTTCATATTTTTTAAATAATCGAATAAAATAATTGCAATCTTCAAAGCCAGTGGCATACGAAACCTCATTAATATGAATGTTTGGATTGCTTAATAATTTTTTGGCATATTTTATTTTTTCATTTAAAATATATTCTATCGGACTCATACCCATTTCTCTTTTGAAATAACGATAGAATGAAGTAGTACTCATACATGCTTTACCACTTAAATCTTTAAGATTGATGGATTCATGGACATGTTTTTTTATAAAATCAATAGCAGGAGTGATGGGGCTACTAATATCAATATATTTTTCATTCTCAAAGCGCTTTGTTGTTTGGGTTTGAATAATTCTAATGATTAATTCTTGCAAGGTTAAATCGGCAATAGCATCTTTTGTAATAGAATTACCCATACATTCTTTAATCAGTTTGTTGATGGTACCAGCCAATTCTACATTATTATAAAAGAAATAATTTTCATGGTCTAATTTCCATAAATTGCTTTTTCCTTCTTTGGGATATTTCTCATTTAAAAAATCTAGCGTATCTGTAATTATTTTGTTGTCAATGGCCAGTGCAATACATTGAGTAGGGTTTTCTTTTGAAGCTTCTGGAAAATCAATTTTCATTTCTACATTAGAGGGTACAATAACCGTTTCTCCGGGTAAGTAGTCAAATTGAGGTTCATCAAAAAGATGCATTATTTTTTTCCCTCGCAGCATACTTGTTACCACTAAATCATTAAATTTTAGCGGCACCAACTCCGATTTTTGATAGGTTTCAAAAATGTTTAACTCACAATGGTCTAAAGAAAAAATGGTTCGATTTTCGACCAAAGTCTTCAATGACTTTTCGTGTGTTAGTGCTGGTTTTTGTAATAAAGCTTTCAAGGACATTATTTGGTTTTTGAAAGTACTAAAATAGGGAAAATAAATTCACGAAATCTTAAGAGCTGATAAACCTTGCACAATTACTATACACGATGTGATTTATTCTTCCGAAATTTTTATAATCACTAGAAATGTTAAAATATGAAAACTCAAATTTCACCCTCCGAGGGTGAATTTCCACCCTAATAGGCTCAAATTTCAGGCAAAAAGGGTGAAATTTCATGCTATTAGGGTGAATTTTCATGCTATTAGGGTGAAATTTGAACCTAATAGGCTCAAATTTCAGGCAAAAAGGGTGAAATTTCATGCTATTAGGTTCAAATTTCACCCTCCAAGGATGAATTTTTAGCATTAACCTTCAAAATGAAATAGGTCAATCCATTTATTGTTCCAGCCAATTTTTAAAATCAAAGAAATTTTGTGGAGCTACACCGTGACCTACAGGATATTCTTTATAAACAATGGCTATTCCTAAAGCTTTCAGTTTTGGAATGGAGTTTCTTGCCCAATCTATAGGGACTACTTGATCGACACTTCCGTGAGAAGCAAATATTTTTAATCGGCTAAAATCATTGTTTTGATAGTTTTCTGTGGCGATATCAGAATTAAAATAACCACTCATGGCCACTACACGCTGTACTTTTTCTGGATAGGAAACGGCAATTGCATAACTCAAAATAGTACCTTGACTGAAACCAATCAAAGTGACATTGTTAGCATCTATAGGATAATTTTCGATCAACTCATCAATGAATTTGGCAATTAAATCCCTTGATTGTTGAGCTTGTCCAATATCTGAAAATTTATTTTCATCGGCATCAAAGTTAATGGCATACCAAGCATAACTTCCATACATCATATCAAAAGGTGCTCGGGCAGAAACAACATAATACTCATCAGGAAGCTCAGTAGCAAAGGAAAATAAATCTTCTTCATTGCTACCATAGCCATGTAGTAATAGCAATAAAGGATTTTTGTCTAATTTTATTTTGGGTTCACGGATTAAATAATTTAAAGTCATATTTATTGGCATTTTTTTATTTTTAATCGTTTCATTTTCATTATAGTATCATAAGACCTAAATATTTCTAGAGCATCAGCATAAAACCATTTTCCATCCTTTTTTTCTAGATAATTATTAATTTTATTGGGCTCTAATTTTTCACTTTCGATATAATCAAATGAATTTTCATTTATTGTAAAATGTTTAATGATTTCCCAATTGTTGTTACAGAAAGAATAGATTATACAACTATTTAAACTACTATAATCACAATAATCAATAACTAACGCAATTTCATCCTTTTTATCATTATTATTGTCGCCAATATTAATAAGACAATATACACCAAAACTAATTCCTAAATCAAGATTTTTAATTTTGTTGTTTGATGATTTTAAAGATGTCCGAATTGAATTTTTGAAGTAATAATCAACCATATTATCATATTCATCTATAAAAGGAACTTCAGTTATTACTTTTTTATAGTCACCTGAAGTATGAATTTCAAATAGAGTGTCGGTTTTTTTATCTCCATCAAAATCGCCTATAATTGATTTACTCTCTAATTTTTCAGATTTTGCTCTAGGAATTACTTTAACTACTTCATTTTTTTTAGTGAAGCTAATTAAAATAAATAGTGTAATTAAAATTAAAGATATTTTGATTTTCATTAAAAATTACTAAACCATTTTTGAAACCAACTGCCTAATAAAGGTAATGGGGTTGTTTCTCCTTTGGCAGCAGTGAAAATACCATAAATTGTAAGTACTGAAATAAAAATCCACATAGGAGCTGCAATCATAATACTTTCAAAATAACTTATTGAAATTCCTAGGGTAATAAAGGTCAATGTTAATCCCAATCCTTGACGAATGTGGAAGGATGCAAATGGGTTTTTGTTTTCAGAATTCATTGATAAGGCAATTAAAACGCCTACAATTAAAATATAACTTGTGATGGCTGCTGATTTTCCTTCATCTATGGTTTGTCTGTCCATTATGCTAAAATTAAAGTACCTTTATTATAAATTCCGATCGCTTTTCCTTTCATTTTGGAGTCTAAAAAAGCGGAGTTTTTTGATTTTGAAAGGATATTTTCTTTTGTAAATGTCCAGTCGTTTTCAGTGGTAAAGAGTGTTAAATTGGCTAAATTACCTTGTGCTATTTCAGTAGACTTTAATTTAAAAATAGTTCTTCCAGCAGTAAGTTTTTCCACAATTTTATCTAATGGTAAGACAGTTAGCAATGCTCCAAAAGCACTTTCTAATCCGATGGTTCCATTTTTAGCCAAATCAAATTCCATCTTTTTGTGTTCTATATCTATCGGATTGTGATCAGAAGTAATAGCATCAATGGTATTGTCTAAAACGCCTTTGATTAAAGCAATTCTATCTAAGTTAGTTCGCAAGGGCGGCGCTACTTTATAGCGCGAATCAAATCCATCCAATTTTTCATCGGTTAAAACTAAATTATGTACTGCTACACTACAAGTAACTTGCAATCCTTTATTTTTAGCTTCTCGAATTAGTGCTACTGATTTTGTGGTAGAAATAGTTGGAATGTGTAATTTACCTCCAGTATATTCCAAAAGAAAAAGATTTCTAGCAACCATCAATTCTTCTGCTAGATTCGGAATGCCTTTAAGTCCCAATCGTGTGGAAACAATTCCTTCATTTACAACACCACTTCCTTTTATTTTTTCATCTTGGCAAAAAGCAATCACCAATCCATCAAAATCTTGTACATATTGCAATCCTATTTTTAATAAGTTGGCATTGGATATCGTCTTTCCATAATCACCAAAAGCAATCGCACCAGAATTTTTCATATCGAATAATTCGGCTAAATCAATTCCTTCGCTATTTTTGGTAAATGCTCCTATTGGAAATACATCCGTAGCTAAATGATTGGCTTTTTGTTGTACAAATTGAATTTGTGATTGGTTGTCAAGGATAGGGAAGGTATTGGGTTGTAATGCAACTCCTGTAAAACCACTCTTAGCCGCAACGTTCAATCCATTAGCAATTGTTTCGCGATCTTCATATCCGGGTTCACCCAATGATACGCTGCTATCAAACCATCCTTGTGAAAGATGTAAATCAGGATGAGTAATTTCTTCAAAGTCAGCTTCGGGAGGGAGATTTTTTCCAATTTTTTCAATGATAGTGTTATTGATTTTTACATCCACCACTTGGTTGTGAAAAGAACTGCTTGGGTCAATAATCTTTGCCTCTCTGATTATGATTTTCATTTTACAAACTTTTGAATTAAAACCTCCAATGCCACAAATAATAATGCTAAAATAACAAACCATTTCCAGAGTTGATTGTCAGCTCGATTGGCTTGTAAGGTGTCAAATATAGAATCGACATTGCTGATTTCTTTATAATCAGAAAGGGCGCTCGTATTGATATTTGCTAAATTACTTTCGGTTCTATTATAATTAAAACTAATATTTTCCAGAGATTGATTATTGTTGAATACACTAAAATTACCAGCTTCTTTAGGATTATCATTAAAAGTTAGTTTTACTTTGCTATTCAATATTTGTTGTACAGGAATAAAGCTTTCTTTACTATTTTTTACGGTAACAATTTCATCTTTGCTCAATTGGGTTGAAACAATAAAGGGTTTGTTTTCTTCAATAATTAAAGCTGTAATTCCTGCTTTTTGAGCATTTTGACCCATATTGTAAAAAGTTGGGACAATGATAGGTGAGTTTTGAAAATTACTATTCGCTTTATTTATAGGTGCAGCAAAAACATAAACAGATGAGATGCCAGTTTGAATGGCACTCAAGAACGAAGTTTGATCGCTATATCCTAAAACCATGGGAGCCGAATTGCTAATTTCGAAAGAAGTTTTAGTATTTGGATATTGAAAGTTTTCTACTTTCTTTTCAAAAACACTACTAAACAAGGGATGGCTAAAATTGATTTTAGTGACCATTTTTTCAGAAGTTCCTAAAGATTTGAATTGAATTCCTCCAAAATTGGACAAGAAGGTATTCATGTTGGTTGGGGAACATTCAGCATTTGGAATTAAAATTACATTTCCTCCTTTTTCTAGGAATGATTTTAAAGTCGTTTGCAACGCTTGTGGAATATCTTTCAACTCATTTAAGATAATAGCATCTTGTTTATCTAGTATATTATAATCTAAAGATTGAATTGAAAAATTGGAATAATTAAATTCAGCAGCACTATAAATTTTTGAAAGGAAACCACTTTTTTCGGGTTCTCCAATACTGATAACGTTGCTTTTCATTGGTTTTGAAAGACTGAAATAATAGGTATTATCATACTCCAAACTATTGTCTGAAATACTAACATAACCATGAAAATCTTCTTTTGGGATAGTGAAGTTAACCGTTTTGGTTTTGGCTTCAAAATTCAGTAATGTTTTTGCAATTAGCTTGTTTTTATTGTATAAAGCAATTGGAATGTCTTTAAAACCGTCTCCGTAAGCACTTAATTTTACTCCAATTTCATAGAATTTATCCATGGTTTGGTTGATAAAAACACTATCAATTGAAACGTTATTTGTTTTCTCCGCTTTTGGTAAGATGAAATATAGATTTTCATCGTCTTTGGTTTTCTTTATTGGGTTGGGTTGTAAACCAACGGCATCCGTAATGACCACAATATCTTTATTGAAGGCCGATTTATGTGCTTTTATTTTAGCTAACAGATGATCCAATTGAAAAGAGGAAGCACTGTATTTTAAATTTTGTAATTCTTTTTGAATCGATTTGATATCGGTATTCCAATAATTATCTGAGCAAGTAACTAAGGAAAAATTGGCATTTTCAGGTGTGTGTTCCAATAAATCTTGAACGGCACGTTTTAGTAATTCGCCTTTCTGTCCTTTGGCTTGCATGCTGAAGGAATTATCCAAGACTATGTACAATTCATTAGTGGCATTTTTACTGTCTTTGGCTTTAAAAAAAGGCTGTGCAAAAGCAATAATCATAAAGGCTAACAGTAACAATCTTGCGGCAAGAAGTAAATATTTTTTAAGATTGGAACTTTTACGAGTTTGAATAGCAAGTTCTTTCAGGAACTTTACATTGGTGAAATATTCGGTTTTGAATTTTCGTAATTGAAAAAGATGCACCAGAATTGGAATAACCAATAAGAATAGGAAATAAAGAATTTCTGGATGTTTGAATTGCATTTTTTAAAAAGGTTTACTTCACAATCGGTTATTTTATTGTGGAGTTCAGTGATTTTTAATTGTCAAAAGTAACAAAAACTTTAAAAGTTTAAAAGGTTAAAGTTTAAAAGTTTCATAATAATGACATCTATTTCTAATTACAGAATACTATTTTTTCTTCTTCGCATCGCGTTTACGTTCCACACCACGATTTCTTGATTCGGTTTTTCTTGGTTTTGTTTTGGCTGGACCACCAAGATTTACTTTTTGATTCTTTTTGGACTTTTCATGGAAGGCTTCTCCGCCTTCTTTTTTGACACGTTTCAAAAGTTGTTTGACTTTCTTTTTGTCTTTTTCAAATTCTAATAATCGAACAGCAACTTCAACTCCTACTGGAAAATCAATAAATTGGATTTCTTTTTCCATCAAAATCTCGGCTTGAATTTGAATTTCCTCTTCACTAGGACTAATAAAACTAATAGCGGTTCCCGATTTATCGGCGCGACCTGTTCTACCAATTCTGTGGATGTATTGTTCTGGAATTTCTGTAAACTCAAAATTAATCACATGCGTTACATCTGAAATGTCTAATCCACGAGCCATAACATCGGTTGTGATAATACCTCTTAATTCACCCGCTTGAAATGATGCCATTGTATTCAAACGATAATTCTGTGATTTGTTAGAGTGAATGACACCAAATTGCTCGGGATAAATTTCTTCAATACTGTTGGCAATCAAATCCACCGTTTTTTTGTTATTGGCAAAGATTAAAACACGTGAAGTGCTTTCGTCTGTGGCTAAAAGGTGATTTAATAGATTTATTTTAGTTAAGAAATTAGGCGCATAATAACCCAGTTGTTCTATTTTTTCTAATGGTGTTCCCGATGCTGCTAAAGATACTTCTTCGGGCAATTCAAAATATTCATCCAACATAGCATCTACATCATCGGTCATAGTAGCTGAAAATAGAATGTTTTGACGTTTGTTACTCATCATCGTTAGCAACGATGTTACTTGAAAACGAAATCCTAGATTTAAGATTTCATCAAACTCATCAATGACTAATTTTTGAAGCGAATCAAAACGAATAACGTTGTCTAAAGCCAAATCCATGGTTCGTCCAGGAGTTCCAACCAAAATGTCGATCCCTTGATATACAGCTTTTTTTTGTGTATTGATATTAACACCACCATAAATACCAAGCGTTCTTACGGACATGTATTTGGTCAGGCTTTCAATCACTTCTACAATTTGAACCACCAATTCACGAGTTGGAACAATAATAACCACACGAGCTGAATCAGTATTGACAAATTTCCATTGTTTTAATAAAGGTAATAAATACGCCAAGGTTTTACCTGTACCGGTTTGTGCAATTCCCATTACGTCACGTCCTGACATGATTACTGAAAAAGATTTTTCTTGTATTGGAGTAGGAGTGGTTAGCCCCATTTCGTCAACTGCTTTTTGTAAAGATTTAGGAAGATTAAATTGCTCAAAAGTATTCATTGCGTATTATTTTTCGCAAAGGTAGGGAATTCTTTTTTGGGAGGGGAAAGGTGTTTCTTTGTTTAATTTTTGAATCCTTTTCTAAAAAGCAATTATTTTTAATCTACTATAAATAGTATTTCATAAATATAAATTAGTTGTCAAATTCAAAAATAATTTAGTAGAAAACGGCTTTATTGTAGGCTAAATTCTACAAAAAAAAATAGTGCTTTCTACTTCCAATTGTTAATACACTACCTACTTTTGCGAATCAAACATTAAGAGTTGTTCAACTATAAAAGTGATTAAATAGTGATGAAAGTTCTGCAAAAAAAATGTTTAGTATTTGATGAAATAATTTTTGTCAAAAGTCAGTTGAAAAAAAAGAACTAAAATGTTCTTTATTGCACAATCAAAAAAAAATATTAATAATGAACGATAGCGCTATATAAATTAAAATTTGAAGTTATGTTTATAAAAGAGAATTTAAGTTTTTTGCTTACTGATAATCATAGTGTGGTTAGAAAAGGGTTTAGTCTAATAATTGAAGAATTAGTAGATAAACCTATAATTTATCATTCGTCAAGTATTGCCGAAACCATTCAAATTATAAAAAAAAATAAAATTGATATTTTAATTTTAGACATTAATTTTCCTAAAGGTAATAATACCGACATTGTATCGGAAATAAGAGAAATTAATTTGGAAATAAAAATATTAATGTTTTCAGCGATTGAAGAAGATATATATGCTTTGAGATATATTAATGCTGGCGCAAATGGATTTTTGAATAAAACGAGTTCTGAAATGGAAATGAAAGAAGCTGTAAGTACATTTATTCAAACAGGAAAATATTTTACACCTCATATAAAAGAAAAAATAGTAGATAAATTCATGTATAAAAAGAATTTGAATCCAATAGATCAATTATCTGATCGAGAAATGGAAATAGCTTTATTATTGATAAAAGGGTATGGAAATCTTGAAATTTCTTTAATGAAAATGATTCAACCTACAACAGTAAGTACCTATAAGAAAAGAATTTTTGAAAAATTAAGTATCGATAATTTAGTTTCATTGATTCATATAATGAATCCATTTAATAATGAAATTAACTAGAATTTATATTAGATTTTAAAATTTATCGAAATCATTCTACAATTGAAACCAGATAATTCTACTTTTTAATTCAACATAAGTCCATAATTTTGCCTTTAATTAATACAATATAAACGTGAGTAAATTATTATTCAATAATAGCATCGGAAAACTTTATGACGATAAAATTGTGATAGAAAAAAATAAGTTTTGCTATGACAGAATTTTATCAATGAATATGGAAGAACAGGTGAATAAGAATATTAATAAATATTGCTTAATAGCGGCGTTTTTTTTTCTAATCATGGCATCCTTTAAAATAAATGATGTTTTATTTTTTTATAGCTATTTATTTTTATGTTCAGTAGCTGTATTACTCGCTATTATTTATCATAGTAAAGAATATATTTTGATTTTTTCATTTTCAATTGGTGACCAATTGGAATTTCGAGCAAAATCTAAGAATAAAGAAGAGGCAAAAGCTTTTTTACTTTTAGCAACACAAGTTAAAGAAAATAGACTTGAAAAAGTCGTCTAGTTTGTAGTTTAATTTAAATTTTATAATATGAAAAAGAACATTTTTTTGGTAGTTTTTTGTTTTGTTTCTTTTGGCGTTTTTGCACAAAGCCCATTAGAAAAAGGTGGTGTACAATTGAATGCTGGAATTGGAACATCCAATTGGGGCACACCAGTTTATTTAGGTGTAGATTATGGAGCTTGTAAAGACATTACTGTTGGAGGTGAATTATCCTACCGCTCACAAAGTAATTATTATGGTCAAAATAAATACAGTTCATCAGTAGTAGGAGTTGGAGTTAATGGTAACTATCATTTCAATCGTATTTTTGATCTCCCTAGTCAGTGGAATATATATGCGGGTTTGAGCATTAACTATTATGCTTGGAGTTATGAAAATGACTTATATAAGTCAAATAATGATTCTAATATTGGTCTTGGAGCTCAAGTTGGAGCAAGGTATTTTTTTACCAAAAAGTTTGGAGTTAATTTAGAACTAGGTGGTGGAAGTGCTACCAATGGAGGAAAAATTGGAATTACCTATAAATTATAATATTTCTTTTTGTTATTCCGATAAACTGAATTCTATTTTTGTGAAAAGATTTGGTCGTCAAAAGAAATCTATTTTAGTTTTTAGATTTTTATAGAATTCAGTTTATCGGAATTTCATTTTTATTATTGATAGGAAACTACTCCTGGTTGACCTATTTGAAAATCGTGAAAATTAATATTTGAGTTTTGAAAAGCATTAGTTTTAAGGATATTACTTCCGTCAGTAGGTAAAGAGGGATAGTAAGAAAATGACAATTGAAAGCTATTAAAAACTAAATAGTTATTATTGATTAGAACGCCAACTCCAATTTGAGAATACAATTTATTATTAAAAAATTTATAGTCTCCTTGGTCTAAAAAACCACCTGTGAAATTTATAAATGGACTAAAGTTAAACCCATACCAAGTTTTTTGGTTGTAGGATTGAGTTTGAAAAGTGGCTAATAATTTTTTAGTTCCCATAGGAGGAGAGGATGAAAAACCAGGAATTCCATTCACATCTATAAGATTCAATCTATCTTTTGGAGAATCCAATCGATTGGTGCCAAGAACTAAAACTGGTTTAATAAACTGTCTAAATTTCCAATTGCCTATTGGGAAAAGATTAGTAAAGTAATTAAGTTCAATTTTATAAGTTGTTTGTTCTGTATTTCCATTATTAAAGAAACTTCCAGCTTCAAAATTACCTTGTAAATAGCCAAAATCAAAATAATCGCCATAAGAAAATCGGCTACCAAAGTAAGCTCTGGTTACGCTATTTTTGTTTTCGGCACCTGCTGTTATTGAAAATACTTTTCCATATGGAATGTCTTCAATAATACCAAATCGGAAAAGGTATTTATCTTGACGGTATTTTTGACCCGAAATTCCAATCGTGGCTAAAACTGATTTGGAAGAATTCGAATAGCGAATAGGATCGTATGCAATATCAGGTTTTATTAAATAATCGGAATTATTGAATCCAGCAGCAAAAATCAAGTGAGTAGTTCGACTAAATTCACTATTTTGACCAAAAACGTTAAAGGAATGACCTCCCCAAAATTGATAAGTTTGTATTTTATAATTTTGAGATGCAATAAAAGCATTGTTGTCAGGTAATAATTCAGAATAGGCCCTATAATCATAGTATAAACCTCCAGCCCAACTAACAAATGTTGAAAAGAAAGGACGATCAATTCTAGCAGTTTTATAGGTGTTGTTATTCAAATCAGTTTTTGAAGAAACCGATGTATTGATAAAAGTATTTTTTACATTGGTAATAGTATATTTTGAATCATAAGCAAAAGTATTGATTGTACTATTATTGAAACTTTTAATATAATTCAATTCCACTTCATGACCCAGTCCTAAAAAATTATGTTGAATTAAATCTAGGTTGGATTTGGTACTTGAAAAAGCCCCTGTGGGTACTAAACTCCAAGTATCTAAAACTCGAATTGAAATATCTACTGAATCTTTACAATTTTCGATGGGAATAGGTTTTATCACCACACTTCTAACATATCGTTGTGATCTTATCAAACGCTCCGATTCTTTTACTAATAAAGAATCGAGATAGTCATTTTTTTTGAAAAGCAAAAGGTTTCTAATAGTCCAATTTTTAGTTTTAATATGTAAAAAGTTACCCATTCGCTCAATTCTTTTATTCGGTTGTTCTTTACTGTTTTCAGCTGAATATCCAAAAGGATCAAGCGTTTCAATATTAATTTTTCTAATGATGCGACAATTGTATTTGTTAAACGATTTTTGAATAGGAGAGAGGCCATTATGCTTTGGTTTTTTGGCTACCAAAAAAGAGGATCTACTTCTAAACATTAATTTATGAATGAATTTAAAAAACTTCTTATCCTCAGCGTATTGATCAATTTTCTTATAAACGGTATCCGATTTTGTAGGCACAAGTTTTTGAGCCATCAAAATTTGACCACAAAAAAAAAGAACCAGTAAGCACAAAAAGAATCGCAAGGAGATGAAATTTAAAGTGATAAAGATATTGTTTTAAGAAATCAAATACTATATCTTTAACAAACAAAATCCCCAACTGCTTTTACGATTGGGGATTAAATTTTTTTTTTTGAAAACTCATCAAAGAAAACTATCAATTAGCTTTTCTGTTCTTTATTGAAATAAACCAAGTAGTAATACATTTGTTTTTCCTCATCCCAACCTTTTTCTACAAATTTCTCTGCACTTTCAGGATTAATGAAATCCAATTTGATTTGGATATGAGTATCTAAATTGATTACATTTTTAATTGATTTACGTGCATCAGTTACTGCGGCATTAGCGATTGGGAAAGATGTTACGTCTTCAATGCTGTATTTTTCACCACGGTCTGCTTTGTAGCTTTTGAATTCTGGAATTAAATCAGGATTGTCCATAACTTCATTTAAGAATGCTGTTTCTTCAAAGTTGTCATTTTTAGCAAAGTGATTTACCGCACGGTTCATAAACATCACTTCTTGCTTTTTATCTTCAGCAGGAAATACTACTTCTTTAGCAAACTCTTGACAGAATTTTAAATATTTCTTAGTCATGAAATTCTCATCTTGAAAAGCATCAACAGCCAAAAAATGTTCTAACCAATAACGGGCATCATAACGATTGCTGTCCACTGTTAAAATTTTGTATCCTTCTTCTTTTTTGTAATTAAAAATCAAACAACCTTTGTCAAGTTTGTTTAAGTTAATTCCTTCTTGAAGAATTATTTCTAAACTACTCCCTTTTTCTTCAAATTGAAGGAAATCAGTACGCAACTCACTTTTGAATACACCAATTGCATCAACTACATTGTTGTCAATGGAAATATTTGTTAAATAGGTTACATATACCTCACCATTCTTAATATGGGGATGGTTAGATTGCTCAAAAAGATGTTGGGTAATCTTTTTAGAAACATCATGAACAGTACTCGGGTTTTCAAATATCTCCGTTGCCAAATTGAACATATCATTGTATTCCAAATCTACCTCATGCGAAAATTGAAAGTAATTTTCTTCTTTTTCACGAAACGATTTGAAGAAATATTCTTTTAAGATTGGAACAATTTCGTCGTTTAATCCATAAGGATTATCAGAAAGAAAAATGGATTCGTTTCTACTTTTATTTCCTACGCGGTGTATTGATAAACTCTCAATATGAGTGTTAAAAAGGTTGATCATTTATTTTTTATAATTTTTGAAGTCTATTATCTATTCTCTTTTTTCTTCTCTCTCAAATTTAATTCCAATTCTCTTCAAATCCATAGTCTTCAAAACTATCGTCTCCACTAAACATGTCAAGATCGTCTTCGTCTAAATCGTCTTCAAATTCATTGTAGTTTTCTTCTTCTTCAAAATCAGCTTGAAAATGTTTTTCCATGGCTTCAGCAGGCATTTCACCGTGAGAAAATAAAAGATTTGGATAAATTACACCAACTTCCACAGCATTTTCCACAGCGGCAAGTTCAACTAAAAATGTCCACATATTTATAAAATCATACACATAAATGATTTTTGTACTGTCTTCATGTAAAATATCAGATAATTTGTAATCGCTCATTATTTTGTTTTCACCAGGAACATCTCCTGCATCAAACATTGGAATTTCATCTTCTTGGTTCCATGTGTCATCACATGTATAGAACGATGCAACTTCCAATCCATCAAATCCAAAAGCATTCACAATTGCATTATGCAAATCTTCTAAAGTGTCGTCTTCTAGTATAGCAATATCTCTGAAAATATCTTCTTCGGCATCGAGAATTACTCTAAATTTATAAACCATGTTTCTAATTTTTTTGAAAGTCCAAAGGTAAAATATAAATTACAAAAATGAATTACTAATTTTGATTTGTTGATAAGATTTTGCATTCAAAAAAATGATTCTTGTATACTGAAAAATGAATTTGTATTTTTGACTCGAGCCACTTTTGTGGAAAACAAACGAAGTAAACCAGAAATAAGACACCATGAAAATCGTTATATCACCTGCAAAATCATTAGATTTTGAAACGCCATTGCCAACTAAATTATATTCTGAATATGGTTTTCAAAAGCAATCATTAGCCATTGATAAGGTTTTGAAGAAAAAGAAACCTAAGCAATTGATGGAACTAATGGATATTTCAGATAAGTTGGCCGATTTGAATTGGCAACGCAATCAAAATAGAAATGTAGCTGAAATTACTCAACAAAATGCTCGTCCAGCAATATATGCATTCAATGGTGATGTCTATATTGGATTAGATGCTTATTCCTTATCAGAAGAAAAAATAATCGTTTTACAAGACAAATTAAGAATTCTATCAGGTTTGTATGGTTTGTTAAAACCCCTTGATTTAATACAACCCTATCGTTTGGAAATGGGAACCAAATTGCCCATTGGTAAAAACAAAAACTTATATGAGTTTTGGAAAACAAGTATTACTAAAGAATTAAACTCACAATTAACCAAGGGTGAATTATTTGTCAATTTAGCTAGTAATGAATATTTTGAAGTCGTTGACGTAAAAAAAATAAAAGTTCCGGTAATCACTCCCGAATTCAAAGATTATAAAGATGGCAAACTAAAAATGATTAGTTTCTTTGCCAAAAAGGCTAGAGGGATGATGGTGCGTTATATCATTGACACCAATGCAACAACAATTGACGACTTAAAAGGTTTCAATTATGAAGGCTATGGTTTTGATGCCAATTTAAGTAAAGGGAATACCTTGGTTTTTACTAGATAATTGGTATTACTTAAATTCAATTGTATTATAAATAACTACTGAAGTTTTAAGTTACCCGCCAACTCATTCAGTGATATTTCAGATAATTTGGCTTGAAACTGAGCCTCAGTATACCGTACTTTAGCATTGATATAATTAAGTTGTGCTGTTCTAAACTCTAAAGTAGTAATCGTTCCAATTTTAAACTTGTCGAAGGTAATGTCCATATTTTGTTTAGCAATGGCTTCGTTATTTTTCTCTAGTTTAGTTAACTCAATGTTGGTCAAATAAGCTTGATAAGCCGTATTTAATTGGCTTTCCAATGCTTTGTTTTGTTGTTCAATGGCGATAGCAGCATTGTCAATTTGAAGTTTCGCTATTTTCTCATTTCTTTTTTGATAAAAACCATTAAAAATGTTTAGAGAGGCTGTAAATCCATAATTTAAACCAGTGGCATACGATTGTGTAGTATAACCTAACATCGAATGAGTATCCGTTACACTATATCCTGTATTTAAGGCTACTGTAGGGTAGCGCCCTGCTTTAATTTGTTTCAATTGCAACTCAGACACTCTTTTATTGATAATTTGTGCTTCAAGTTGCGGATTTTGTTTTTGAGCCAAATCCATCAAATCATTAAGTTTTAGTTGATCATTAACAGGAATACTTACATCTACCGTAAAATCCAATTTAGTATCTCTTGCTAAGATTTGATTCAATAAAATTTTAGTATTAGTATAGGTTTCCTTTAACTTTAATAAGGTTGTTTTATCGGTATTTAGATCAACTTTGGCATTCAGTACTTCAAGTTTAGAAGCTTTTCCAATTGAAAATCTGTTTTCTGCTAAAGTCAATCGTTGATTAGAAATGACTAATGTAGTATCCATTGCCATTAATTGCTGTTGTAGTTGAACCAAATTAAAATAGGTTGTAGTTACATCGCCAATTTTCGTTAAAATGGTTTGTTTCAATTGAGTTTCACCTAGTTTTTGTAATTCTTTTAATTGTTTGAGCGAAGCAAACATTCTAAAACCATCAAAAACGGTCCATCCTATATTGACACCATAACCTAAATTACTGTTTCTAGCATTATTAAGAGAAGAAGTAGTGCCATCCGAGCGCGTTTGAGAAACATTTTGTAACCCATTATTATCTGTAATTGTTGCACCTACAACTGGAAGCATTCCAGCATTACCCGTGCTAACATTTGCTTGATCTATCTTAACGACATTGGAAGCAATCTTGATGTCATAATTGTTTTGCAGGGCAATTTTAACAGCATCTTCAAGCTTTAAAACCTGTTGTGCATTCATTTGTAAACCAACAAACAATAAGAAAATTATTTTATATAGGTGTTTAGAAATCATATTTTTATTATTTTTCAAATTCTTCTAAATTATCAAATTCTGGATGATGCTTTCTAGCTTTAGACCACATTAAATATATAGAAGGAATTACAAACAAAGTTAATACTAATGAGAAAATAGTTCCTCCAACAATAACAACTCCCATACCAATTCTACTGGTTGCTGCAGCACCTAAAGATAAAGCAATCGGTAATGCACCAATAGAAATAGCTAAACTGGTCATTAAAATTGGACGAAGTCGAGCTTCTGCAGCTTCTACTATAGCATCGTATTTCGATTTTCCCTGTTCTCTTAATTGGTTGGCAAATTCTACAATCAAGATTCCGTTTTTCGTAACCAAACCAATCAACATAACAGTACCAATTTGACTGAAGATATTCCATGTTTGACCAAATAACCAAAGAGAGAATAGAGCACCTGCCACCGCCATCGGAACGGTCAAGATGATAATAAATGGGTCGATAAAACTTTCAAATTGCGCTGCAAGAATTAAGAAGATTAATAATAATGCCAATCCGAATGCAAAGGAGGTATTAGAACCACTTTCCACAAAATCTCTTGATTCTCCACCTAAATCCGTAGTAAAAGAAGAGTCTAACACTTTCGCTTTTATTCGATTCATGGCATCTATTCCATCGCCAATACTTTTGCCTGGAGCTAAACCTGCCATAACCGTAGCCGACATGCTTCTGTTATTATGATACAATTGTGGAGGGTTACTTTTCTCTTCAATATGAACCACATTATCCATTTGAATCAATTGTCCCGAACTATTTTTTACAAACATCGATGTTAAATCCAAAGGTTTAGCACGATCTTTCTCTTCAAATTGTCCAATAACTTGATACTGTCTTCCATTTTTTAAAAAATAACCAAATCGTTGTCCGCTTAATGACAATTGCAATGTTTGTGCAATATCCAACACAGAAACTCCTAGACTTTTTGCTTTATCACGATCAATACTGACATTGATTTCAGGTTTATTGAATTTTAAATTTACATCCGTAATAGAAAAAGTAGGGTCTTTGCTAACTTCATCCATAAATTGAGGAATTTTTTCGCGCAACTTTTCAAAATTAGGAGCTTGGATGATATACTGAATAGGTAAACCTCCTTTTTTGTTTACAGCAATGGTCGGTTGTTCTGTAACTGATACTTTTGCGTCAGAATATTTTTTAGTCCACTTCGTTAGTTTTTCAGCGATCTGTTTTTGAGTTTGTTTTCTCTTATCAGGATCTACCAACGCAATTCTGACTCTACCACTATTAGTAGCAGAAGCATTAAAACCAGGTGCAGTAATGACCAAACATACTTTTTTCTCTGGGATAGAATCATCAATAAGTCGTGATAATTCTTGCATAAATTTATCCGTATAATCATAAGAAGAACCTTCGGCAGTAGTTGTTGTCATTACTAAAGCACTTCTATCATCATAAGGAGCGGTTTCTTTTTGAATGATATTGTAAAATAAGTAAATTAACCCAAAGCAAATGATAAGAATTGGGAAACTTACCCACTTTCTTTTGATAAAGCTTTTTAAAGCACTAGCGTAGCCACTATTTAAACCCTGAAAAAAGGGTTCGGTTAAATTATAGAATTTAGTTTTTTTCTGTTCGCCACCTTTCATCAAATAAGCATTCAACATTGGGGTTAGCGTTAATGATACAAAAGCAGAAATTAAAACCGCCGCACCAATAACAACTCCAAATTCCCGGAACAATCTTCCAACAAAGCCTTCTAAGAATATTACCGGAAGGAAAACGGCAGCTAGCGTAATAGAAATAGAAATTACGGCAAAGAAAATCTCATTGGAACCTTTGATAGCGGCTTCAATAGGCGACATTCCTTCTTCAACCTTTTTGAAAATATTTTCAGTTACCACAATACCATCATCAACCACTAAACCTGTTGCAAGAACGATTGCTAATAAGGTTAGTACATTGATTGAAAAACCAAACATCCACATGATAAAGAACGTAGCAATCAAGGAAACTGGTATATCAATTAAAGGTCTAAATGCAATTGCCCAATCTCTGAAAAACAGATAGATAATTAGGATTACCAAAAGAATAGATATTCCTAAAGTTTCCGCAACTTCCTCCACTGATTTTTTTACAAAAATCGTATTGTCAATTGCAATATTCAGCTTTATATCTTTCGGTAAATCTTTCTTTAGAATATCAACTTTTTTATAGAATGCTTTTGAAATATCTAAATAATTAGCACCCGGTAGCGGAACAATCGCAACGCCAACTAAAGGAGCTCCTGATTGCGTCATTCTTGTTTCAATCACTTCAGGTCCCAATTCAGCTCTTCCAATATCACTTAATTTAATAATATTAGTTCCATTATTTTTGATAATGATATTATTAAACTCTTCTGGTTTGGAAAGATTTCCAACAGTTTTTACTGTTAGTTCAGTGTTATGTCCTGTTAATTTACCAGAAGGTAATTCAATGTTTTGATTGTTAAGAGCAGTTTTAACATCGGAAACCGTACACCCATAAGAAGACAATTTTACAGGATCAATCCACAAACGCATAGCGTATCGCTTTTGACCCCATATTTGAACCCCACTTACCCCAGGAATAGTTTCTAATCTCGGACCAATAGTGTTTTCTGCAAAATCACTCAACTCCAACTGATTTCGAGTATCACTTTGAATCGTCATCGAAATAATTGCATCCGCATTTGCATCCGCTTTTGATACTACAGGAGGAGCGTCAATATCTATAGGCAAGGTTTTTGCAGCCAACGCCACTTTATCCCTAACATCATTAGCAGCCGTTTCTAAATCTTTGTTCAAATTAAATTCTACCGTAATTGTACTTGTTCCTTGAACACTTGAAGACGTAATATTTTTTATCCCATCAATAGAGTTAATCGCTTTTTCTATTGGCTCTGTAATTTGCGATTCTATAATATCAGAATTCGCTCCCGCGTAACTCGTTGTAATAGAAATTTGTGCGGGATCAATAGAAGGAAATTCTCGCACTCCTAAAAACGTATACCCAATAACTCCAAATAAGATGATGGTCAAGTTAAGAACAATCGTTAATACCGGTCTTTTTATGCTTAATGTGGATAAACTCATTATGATTTTTGATTTTAGAATTATGATTTTTGATTTTAGAATTTGGTTTTACTACCGAATTCTAATACAATAATTCTTAGGCTTTATTTTTTTCTTTACCTTTTCCTTTTCCTTTTATTTTAATTGGAGCTTCATCTTTTAATGACATGACCCCAGAGGTAATTAAAGTATCGCCCACTTTTAAACCTGATAGGACTAAAACATCACTGTCGGTTCTTGCAGTGGTTTCTACCTTAATTTCTTTAGCAGTTCCGTTATTCGTGATATACACTTTCTTTCCATTTTGTATAGGAACTATAGCTTGCGATGGCACTACAATAGCGTCTTTAATAACCGCCAAAGGCAAATCAACATTAGCAAAAGTACCCGGTAATAATTTACCATTTGAATTATCTGCAAGCGCACGTACTTGCAATGTTCTTGTGTTAACATCAACTCCTGGTTCTAAAGCATACACTTTAGCAGAAAATTTTTCAGATGAATTGGTCGGAGTAAAATTGATAGTCGAATTGGTTTTAATCTGTGAAGCATACTTTTCAGGAATAGAAAACGTAATTTTCAATTTTCCTGTATTGACTAAATTGGCAATTAAAACAGTAGGAGTAACATAGGTTCCCGGAGATATTTTTCGCAACCCAATTTTTCCAGAGAAGGGCGCTTTTACATCAGTTTTGCCAATTTGAGCACTGATTAATTGTGTTTGTGCTTTAGCCGACCGATAATCCGCACTGGCTATATCATATTCTTCTTGACTGATAGCTTCTTTCTGAAGTAATAGTTTGGCTCTTCTTTCATTTTCTGAAGCTAACGTTTCTTTGGTTTTAGCTTGCGCCAATTGTGCTCTTAATTCAACATCATTTATCTTAAAAAGAACTTGCCCTTGCGTAACATTGCTTCCTTCCTGAAAGTTAATCTTTTCAACGATACCCG
>CAIWKX010000089.1 GCA_903913315.1 uncultured Bacteroidota bacterium
AGAATTAGGTTCCTAATACTAAAATTAGAATTATTAAGTTATACAATTAAATAATAACAAGATGAATAAATTACTGTTGATTTTATTTTTTTCAAGTTCAATTTTTGCACAAGAAATGAATAAATTGGATGAAAAAGGATTTAAACACGGACTTTGGAAAGGCATCTTTGAAGAATCCAAGCGACCTCGTTATGAAGGTACTTTTGAGCATGGTAAAGAAGTGGGTTTGTTTAAGTTTTTTGATGATACTAAAGCGGGAACGGTTATTGCCACTCGTGAATTCAATCCGAAAGACAATTCGTGTTACACTATTTTTTATAATCAAAACAAAAATAAAGTTAGTGAAGGCAAATTGATAAACAAAGAATATGTGGGTGAATGGAAATACTACCATGAAGATTCACCGCAAATTATGACCATGGAAAATTATGTCAATGGAAAACTCAATGGGTTGCGCTCTGTTTTTTATCCTAGCGGGAAAATTGCCGAAGAAATGAATTATAAAAATGGCATAAAAGAAGGAAGTTATAAGAACTATGCTGAAAATGGGATTGTTTTTGAAGAAAGTAATTATAAAAATGGGGAATACGATGGCTTAGCCATTTATAGAAGTCCTCAAAACATTGTGGTTGCCAAAGGAATGTATGCCAAAGGAATGAAAGTTGGGATTTGGGAATTCAATACTAACGGAAAGATTACCAAAGAAAACATGAGCAAACAAAAAGTTAGAAAATTTGTCAAAAGGCCTATAACAAGAGAAGAAGACAGATAATATTGTTTCTTTTTTGGAAAAATATTTATCAAAAAAGCAAAATAATATTTCAAAATTGTAAATTAAATTATCAAAAATGATATTTTAATTATCAAAAAAGCAAATTAATATCTCAAAAATGTAAATTAAATTATCAAAAATGATATTTTAATTATCAAAAAAGTAAATTAATATCACATAAATGTGTAGATAATTAGTACTAAAGTTGAGGAAGTATAGGTTTTAATAGGTAAAGCCTATACTTTTTTTATTATTTGATGTAAATTTGCAGTTCAAAATAGTATATCAAATGAAACGTGTTGTAATTGGACTTTCTGGGGGTGTAGATTCAAGTGTAGCTGCCTATCTTTTACAAGAGCAAGGCTATGAAGTCATTGGTCTTTTTATGAAAAATTGGCACGATGATTCGGTTACTATTTCTAACGAATGTCCTTGGCTAGAAGATAGCAACGATGCACTTTTAGTGGCAGAAAAACTGGGAATTCCTTTTCAAACAGTTGATTTAAGCGAGCAATATAAAGAAAAAATCGTGGACTATATGTTCAACGAATACGAAAAAGGAAGGACTCCAAATCCAGATGTATTGTGCAATCGAGAAATAAAGTTTGATGTGTTTATGAAAATCGCACTAAGTCTTGGGGCTGATTTTGTAGCAACAGGTCATTATTGTAGAAAAGGCGTAATGGAAGTGGATGGAAAGCCTGTTTATCAATTGCTCGCAGGTAAAGATGGAAATAAAGACCAATCGTATTTTCTTTGTCAATTATCACAAGAACAATTAGCAAAATCCTTATTTCCCATAGGGGAATTGACTAAGCCGGAAGTTCGTGAAATAGCTGCCAAAATGGAATTGGTAACGGCTGAAAAGAAGGATTCTCAAGGGCTATGTTTTATTGGGAAAGTACGTTTACCAGAATTTTTGCAACAACAATTGCAACCCAAAGAAGGATTGATTTTTGAAATCCCATCTACTAGTGAAATTTATAATCAAGTAAAACAAAATTTCGATTCTAAAGAAGATGAATTAATTTTTGAGTCAACCCCTATTTCCTATACTCCGGAAATGGGGAAAGTGGTGGGTAAACATCAAGGGGCTCATTATTTTACAATAGGACAACGCAAAGGACTGAATGTCGGTGGAACCAAAGAAGCCTTGTTTATCATGGCTACCGATGTAAAAACCAATGCCATCTACACGGGACAAGGACATCAACATCCCGGATTGTTTAGGAAAGGGTTACGAGTGCAACCACAAGAAATTCATTGGATTCGCGAGGATTTGCAACTTCAAAATGGCGAAACCATGGAAGTAATGGCTCGCATTCGGTACCGTCAAGAATTGCAAAAAGCAAATCTTTACCAGTATGAAAGCGGTTTATATGTAGAATTTGATGAACCCCAATCGGCTATTACTGAAGGACAATTTGTAGCGTGGAATATTGGAGAGGAATTAGTGGGTTCGGGAGTAATTTCTTAAATTAGCCCCGTGCTAAATAGAAAATCATGAAAAAACTAGTGCTTATCCTATTGTTTTTGCTTCCTTTTTGTGGATTTTCTCAAGAAGATGCGTGGGTGTATTTTAATGATAAACCCAATGCACAAACTTTTTTGAGTAATCCATTAACCATGCTCACGCAAAGAGCTTTGGATAGAAGAACCGTTCAAGGAATAGCCTTGGATGTTACCGACGCTCCAGTGGAACAAACGTATATTGACCAAATTACTGCCGCAACTGGAATTACGGTGAAGGCAAAATCGAGATGGTTAAACTGTCTTCACATTCGTGGTAGTATTACAGACATAAACGCCTTAACAAGTTTACCTTTTGTAAACCATGTCCATTTTGCCAATAATGCTTTGAACGTTAAAATGGGAACCCCCAAAAGTGTAAACCCAGTAAATAAGCAATTGGATGTTCAAACGACCTTTAATTATGGGAACTCTGCCAATCAGATACAGATGTTGAATGGTCAAACGTTACACCAAGCGAATGATATTGGTACAGGAAAAATCATTGCAGTGTTAGATGCTGGTTTTATAGGGGTGAATACGATTGCGCCTTTTTCGCAAATGTTTACTAGTAATCATTATTTAGGAGGGTATAATTTTGTAGCTGGTTCTACGGATGTTTTTTCAACCCACAATCACGGTACTATGGCGTTGTCTTGTATGGCTGGCTATGTGGATGGGCAACTGGTAGGTACCGCTCCTGATGCTCAGTATTATTTATATATTACAGAAGACGTCACTAGTGAAAACCCTGTAGAAGAAAGTTATTGGGTGGAAGGTGCCGAAGAAGCAGATAGAGTAGGAGCCGATATTATTTCGACTTCTTTAGGTTATTTTGCATTCGATAATACAACTTACAGCCATACTTATTCTGACATGACTGGAAATGTTGCTTTTGCTTCACAAGGAGCGAATTTAGCTTTTAGTAAAGGGATTGTGGTAGTGGCAAGTGCAGGAAATGATGGTGGAACAGCTGAACCTCATATTGGTGTACCTGCCGAAGCTACTAATGTTTTGGCGATAGGTGCGGTGCAAGCAGATAGAACTTATGCTGCTTTTAGTTCGATAGGCCCAAGTTTCGATAATAGAATAAAACCCGATGTGATGGCACAAGGGCAAAACACTACGCTTTCACTTTCAGATGGAACAATCAGTACTGCTAGCGGAACTTCTTTTTCTTGCCCAATTATGGCTGGGATGATTGCCAGTTTTTGGCAAGCGATTCCTTGGGCAACCAATGCACAAGTAGTACAATTCGTCAAGCAATCTGCCGATCGTTATACAACTCCAGATGCTCAATATGGCTATGGAATTCCCGACTTTGGATTGGCTTTAAGTATCGCGTTACTAAAAAACCAAACCATTAAAAGTAATGATTTTATAATTGCTCCCAATCCAACAGCTACTATTTTATCTGTTTATCTCCCTGCTGGCATTGATAAAGCCACACTATCTTTATATACTACTTTGGGTCAGGTTGTGGCGAATCAAAATATTACGGCACCGATATCAAATGTATCTTTAGAAGGATTAAATTCGGGTGTTTATTTTTATAAATTAGAAAGTAATTCGTTGTCGCAATCAGGGAAAATAATTAAAGAGTAAGCATCGTAAATGAATAGAATCACACAACTTTTCAAAATACAATATCCAATTGTTCAAGGAGGAATGATTTGGAATTCGGGTTACAAATTAGCTAGTGCTGTCAGTAATGCAGGAGGTTTGGGTTTAATAGGTGCAGGGTCAATGTATCCTGAGGTTTTGCGAGAACACATTCAAAAATGTAAAAAAGCTACGGATAAACCTTTTGGTGTCAATATCCCGATGTTGTATCCAAATGTAGAAGAAATCATCAATATCATTATTGAAGAAGGTGTCAAGATAGTCTTCACTTCTGCCGGAAATCCCAAAACATGGACCTCTTTTTTAAAAGAAAAAGGTATTACCGTGGTGCACGTAGTAAGCAGTTCTAAGTTTGCACTGAAAGCCCAAGAAGCAGGTGTTGATGCAGTAGTTGCCGAGGGTTTTGAAGCAGGGGGACACAATGGAAGGGAAGAATCAACAACTCTCACCTTGATTCCAATGGTGAAAGAAAACATCTCGATTCCATTGATTGCAGCAGGAGGTATCGCCACAGGTCGAGGTATGTTAGCCGCTATGGTTCTCGGTGCCGATGGGGTGCAAATGGGAAGCCGTTTTGCTGCATCTACCGAAAGTTCGGCACATGATGATTTCAAAAAAACAATTGTGCAAACTGGTGAAGGCGAAACGCAATTGACTTTAAAAGAGCTAGCACCAGTGCGATTAATCAAAAATAAATTCTTCAACGATGTACAAGAGCTGTATACAAAATGTCCTTCGAAAGAGGATTTAGAAAATCTTTTAGGAAAACGCAGAGCCAAACGAGGCATGTTTGAAGGTGATTTAGTGGAAGGTGAACTAGAAATAGGACAAATCGCAGGATTAATTCATGATATTAAACCCGTTGACGTTATCATAAAAGAAATTATTGCCGAATTTGAAATAGCCAAAAAAGAGGCCTTTCATTTATAATATTTCTTAATGATTTATTTACATCATATCGCATTTACATCCCTATTTTTGTTACTAAATTAAAACTCATGAGAAAAGTACTGATACTCACTGCAACTATTTTTTCATTGCTACTTCAAGCGCAAGACCGACCTAAATTGGTGGTTGGAATTGTAGTCGATCAAATGAAAATGGATTATTTATATCGTTTTTCCAATGATTTTTCTGCAGATGGATTCAAGCGATTGATGAATGACGGCTACGTCTTTCATAATATGCAATACAATTATATGCCTACCTTTACCGGTCCTGGTCATGCAGCAATATATACTGGAACGACTCCTTCGACTAATGGAATTGTAGGGAATGAATGGTTTAGTAGAAAATTGGGTAAAGAAGTATATTGTACCGATGATGCTAATGCTAACACTTTGGTTGTAGGAACTGAAAAAGAAGGAAAGATGTCTCCCAAAAATCTGTTATCAACCACGATTACAGACGAACTGAAATTGGCAACCAACTTCAAAGGAAAAGTAATCGGGATGAGTTTAAAAGATAGAGGCGCAATATTACCAGCCGGACATTTTGCTGATTGGGCTTTTTGGTATGCTAAAACAGGGGAGTTCATTTCTAGTGATTTCTACGGAAAGAAGATTCCTGATTGGGTAACTGAATTCAATAATGAAAAGCACTATATGCCCTATATCACCAAAGGATGGGAGTTGTTAAAACCTGCTGATACTTATAATGAAAGTTTAGCCGATGATAATCCTTATGAAGGAAAATTAAATGGAGCCAAACCCGTTTTTCCGTACAATCTAAAAGAAATGTATGAGAAAAATGATGCAGGAATCATCCGTTCTACCCCATTTGGAAATGATTTATTAGAAGAATTTGCTAAAAAAGCCATCGAAAAAGAAGAATTAGGAAAAGATGATATTACTGATTTCTTAACTGTAAGTTTCTCTTCTACTGATTATGTGGGGCATAACTTAGGACCACGTTCCATGGAATTGCAGGATACTTATTTGCGTTTGGATTTGACCATTGCAGATTTCTTAAACTATTTAGATAAAAAAGTGGGTAAAGGGAATTATTTGGTTTTCTTAACTGCCGATCATGCTGGTGCTGAAAATGCTAAGTTTTTAAATGATAATAAATACAATGTGACCAATGTAGAACCCAAAGAAATTGTAAAGGCATTAAAGAAATTCTCTACCGATACTTTTGGGGAGGATTTAGTGCTGAATTATTCCAACTTCAATTTGTTTTTCAATAAAGAACTCCTGCAAAAGAAAGAATTGAAACTAAAAAAAGTAAAACAAGCTTTCAAAGACTTCTTGATGACCCAAGACCAAGTGAAAAGAGTATATTCCGAGGAGGAAATTCTTGCTAATTCGGGCAATGATTACTACTTGAATTGCATTGCCAAAGGCTATGACCCCACCCAAGATGGAGATTTAGTTATTCTAGACAAACCTGGATATATTGAATACGGACCTACAGGAACGTCTCACGGCACACCATATAGTTATGATACCCATGTGCCTTTAGTTTTTTATGGTTGGAATATCAAAAAAGGGGAAACTCACGATAGAAAAGAAATTACACAAGTTGCACCCACATTGGCTCAAAAACTAAAAATCACCTTTCCAAACGGAACAGAGGCTAAGGTCTTGACGGAGGTTTTGGAGAGGTAATTAAATAAAGTCAAATTTAAACAAAATGAGCCCGATACAATATCGAGCTCATTATTATCAAAATTAATTATAAAATTGTCTAAACTTTTGGATGCAGTCTATTACTGACGGTCTTTTATTATTTACATAATTAGTGTTTTTCTAAATCTCCACTACAATCTGGTTTTTAATCAAATCTTCAAAAGTTTCTCTTTTGCTAATTAAGTGGCCTTTGCCATCTTTCCACAATACTTCTGCAGGTTTAAAACGCGAGTTATAGTTGGATGCCATTGAGAAACAATAGGCGCCTGCGTTTCTAAAACACAATACATCACCTTCTTTTATTTCGGCAATTCTTCGGTTGTTGGCAAACGTATCGGTTTCGCAAATATAACCTACTACGGTGTAAAAACGTTCTTTTCCTTTTGGGTTAGAAATGTTTTCAATAGTATGTTGCGAACCATAAAACATTGGGCGAATCAAGTGGTTAAAACCAGAATCAATTCCTGCAAATACCGTTGAGGTAGTTTGTTTTACCACGTTTACTTTCGCCAAGAAAAAACCAGCACCACTCACCAAGAATTTACCCGGTTCAAACGCCAAAGTTAATGGACGACCATAGTCTTTCTCGAAAGCCAAGAAACGTTTGGTTAGTTTTTTTCCTAATTCTTCAATGTTGGTTTCGATATCGCCTTTTTTGTAAGGTACTTTAAATCCTGAACCGAAATCAAGGAAGTCTAATTCCTTAAATTGTTTAGCGGCATCAAAAAGAATTTCGGCAGCATACAAGAATACTTCAATATCTAAAATATCAGAACCTGTGTGCATGTGAATTCCATTGATGTGCATTCCAGTGTTTTCCACAATGCGTAAAACGTGCGGAATTTGGTAGATAGAAATCCCAAATTTACTATCAATATGTCCCACAGAAATATTCTGATTACCACCCGCCATTACATGAGGATTGATACGAATACAAACTGGAACTTTTGGGTATTTAGCACCAAAATGTTCTAAAACCGAAAGGTTGTCAATGTTAATTTGAACACCCAATTTGGCAACTTCTTCAATTTCTTCAAAAGAAACACCATTGGGAGTGAATATAATTTTGTCTGGAGTAAAACCTGCGTGTAATCCTAATTGAACTTCTTGATACGAAACCGTATCTAAACCAGTGCCACACTTCTTCAGCAACTTCAAGATGGAAATGTTTGACAAAGCTTTCATCGCGTAATTAATACGAAGGTTCTCGACCTTTGAAAAAGCAGCTGTCAAACGGTTATACTGTTGCTCGATAGTTGCGGCGTCATAAACGTACAACGGATTGCCAAATTCTTCGGCAAGGGCTAGTAAATCTTTTGGTTGCATTTTTGAAAAAGTTATAAGTTAGTGGTTTAAAATTGATTAAACCTATTTTGCAAAGATACCGTTTGAAATAGGGATTACAAACTCGTTTGACATTTCTATGAAATTGTTAATTTTTTTAGTGTTTTTTTTCAAACATGTTAGCGAATGACTCGCTATAGTAATGTAATTCTTTGTATAGTTATAAAACAATAAAAGATTAAAATGGATAACCGGAATATAGATTACTAGATTGCTTGAAGCATTTGCTTAAAAAACGCTAAATAAAAGTACTAAATTGATATACATTTCTTTTAGGTTTCATTCTATTTAATTACTTTTGTGGCACTTTAAAAGACAAACTCATTACTTATGAAATCGAAAAAAGCTCAAATAATAAATTAATCATTCTTTTTACGATTACATAAGACCTATAAAAACAATAAAAACTTACTTATGAATATACACGAATATCAAGGGAAAGAAATTTTAGCAAAATATGGTGTACGCGTACAACGTGGAATTGTTGCTAATAATCCTGTAGAAGCGGTAGCTGCTGCAAAACAATTGACTGCTGAAACTGGCACAAGCTGGTATGTTATTAAAGCTCAAGTTCACGCAGGTGGAAGAGGTAAAGGAGGTGGTGTTAAGTTAGCTAAAAATTTAGAGCAAGTTACCGAAATTTCAGAACAAATTATTGGAATGCAATTGGTAACGCCACAAACTCCGCCAGAAGGAAAAACAGTTCACAAAGTTTTGATTGCAGAAGATGTATATTATCCTGGAGAAAGTGAAACATCTGAGTTTTATATGTCAATTTTATTGAATAGAGCTACTGGAAGAAATATGATTATGTATTCTACGGAAGGTGGAATGGATATTGAAGAAGTTGCGGAACATACGCCTCATTTAATTTTCACTGAAGAAATTGATCCGCAATTAGGATTACAAGGTTTCCAAGCGAGAAGAGTGGCATTCAACCTAGGTCTTTCTGGAAATGCTTTTAAAGAAATGGTAAAATTCGTTGATTCATTATACAACGCTTACATTGGTTCTGATTCATCAATGTTTGAAATCAACCCAGTTCTTAAGACATCTGACAACAAAATATTAGCAGTTGATGCTAAAGTAAATATTGATGATAACGCATTATACCGTCAACCAAAATATGCTGAAATGCGTGACATTAGAGAAGAGAATCCAATTGAAGTGGAAGCTAAAGAAGCTGGATTAAACTATGTTGACCTTGACGGAACTGTTGGTTGTATGGTGAATGGTGCTGGTTTAGCAATGGCAACAATGGATTTAATTAAATATGCAGGTTTTGAACCCGCTAACTTCTTAGACGTTGGCGGAACTGCTGATGCAAAACGAGTGGAATTGGCTTTTAGAATTATCTTAAAAGATCCAAACGTAAAAGCAATTTTGATTAACATCTTCGGAGGAATCGTTCGTTGCGACCGTGTTGCTCAAGGTGTTGTTGATGCATACAAAAACATGGGTGACGCAATTAAAGTGCCAATCATCGTAAGATTACAAGGAACAAATGCAGAAATTGCTAAAGAATTAATCGATAATTCAGGGATGCCAATTTTATCTGCAGTACAATTCCAAGAAGCAGCTGACCAAGTTCAAAAAGCGCTTTCTTAAGTAGATAGAAATTTAGTTGATATAGAATATCCCGAGTGTGAGCTCGGGATTTTTTTTATTCATTTTTTGCTGCACTTTTTCCAATCCATCCTAAATGGGTGTGCTCAAAACTATCGTAGAATTTTAATCCATATCCAAAGGCACGGTCAAAGCAACTATGTGCCATAAAAATCAACCCTATTTTAGTTAGTGTATCATCATGAAAGTAAAATCCAATCATAATTACTAAGGCAATTGCTCCTTTATGATGTAAAATATTGTAAACAATTGCTCCTATTTTTTTGTTTATCAAATAGAAAAGAAAAGAAATATCAGGAACAAAAACTAGTGCTAAGAAGAAACCCCAAGTACCATTATTAAAGACAAAGTAGAGAATAGAGAAAAGAATAAGTAATCCTAGTTCTTCTAATTTTATGATGTTTTTCATGTTGTAATTAGATGTAGTTGTAACAAAAATATCCCAAGTTTTCACTAGGGACATAAGTATATTTAATTTGCAATTAGTTACAATGTAATTAACTGAAGTTATCTTAGATTAATAAATAGAATGCTATGCAATACTAAGATTTAGTATTCTTACCATTTTTATAGTGTACTTTTTCAACAACCTCAATTTTTTTTACGATTTTTTTCGGAGCAAATTTTTTCTTTTGAGTGGGTGGTGTCTTTTCTCTATTTTCTATTTTCTTTTCTCTGAACTCTTTTGGTTTAGCTTCTTGTTTATGAACAGCAATTACATCCATTGGGTTTTTTGGGTTTTCTTTTGTACCCCGTAAGTGAATGACCAATCCATTTAGGAAATTACGCAAAACTTGGTCGCCACATTCCACATATTTAGGATGATCGGCAGTACGAAAGAAGTTTCCAATTTCACCTTTAGACATTCTGAAGTCTACCAGCATTAAAATTTGTTCTATTTGGTCGTCGCGAAGCATTAAAGCTACTCGTAGTTTTTTGAAAATATCGTTGTTGGTCATTGTAATAGGTTTATAATTTTCTTTTATTGTATAAAGTTGACGAGCTAACAATAAACTACTAACAATTAGAAAAGCCAAAGATAAGCTTTTTTGAAACCTTCACGCCATAATTTTTCATTGTGTTGTCCTCCTTTTACAATGATTTTTTTGTTTAGCATTTTGCATTCACATCGTTTAGTATTGACTTGATATTCCATACTATTTAAATCGCGAACCATATCATCATCCCCTTCATTGTCTCCACATAAAAAATAGACTTTGGTTTTGAAGGTTTTAGTGTCTTCCATTAAATGGAATATTTCTTTTCGATTAAACCAAAAGGAGGGAGAGAAGCACCCTACTTTACCAAATACTTCCGGATATTTTAGGGCTCCATAAAAGGAAACCAATCCCCCAAGAGAACTTCCCCAAAGACAAGTGTTGTTAGCATTAGGTTTTGTTCTGTAGTTTTTATCTACATAGGGCTTTAAAGTTTTTACAATAAAGTCGAGATAATTATCAGCATTACCACCACCATATTTTTCATTTTTATAAGGAGTCAGTTCTTCCATTCTTTTTTCTCCCCCATGTTCAATTCCAATTACAATTACTTGAGCAGAAAGACTGTCTAAGGTCTCGTCAACATTCCATTCGCCAACGTAAGAAGTCTTGGAATCAAACAAATTTTGCCCATCATTCATATAAATCACTGGGAATTTTTTTGTGGATGAGACATAATTCTTAGGAAGGTAAATCCAAATTTTCTTTATTGTTTTTAATTGTGGTGCTTCAATTGTAAAAGTAGCCACTTGCCTACTAGCAGTACTTTGTTGTGCATTTGAATTCCAAAACAGCAGTGTCAACAAAAGGGATAAAATGAGTTTCAAGAGAATTAATTTTTAGAATGTAATAAAAAATGAATATTTTAGCTAAAAATAATAAAAAGATGCCAACCAAAATAGAAAAAATAAATTTATTAGCAGACATGATTGCTTTTGCTGTGGTAGATGGTAAATTACACGACAGGGAATATCTTTTTCTATCCATGATTGCCAAAGAACTTCAAATAGAAAAAGAAGAATTCAAGCAATTATTTCATCAAGAACTGAAAACAGAAGTGATAAAAAGTGAATTTGAACGCATTCAACAATTTTATCGATTGGCTTTATTAATGCATTGTGATGGTATTCTTCATGAACGAGAACAAATAAAAATACACGAGATAGGAATTAATATGGGATTGAATCCCTTCGCGATGAAACGAGTGTTGAAAGCGATGGAGCAATCACCAACAAGAATGATCTCACCAGATTATTTGTTAGAGGTTTTTCAGGAGCAATACAACTGAAAATTAGTCAGTTAACAAATTGTTAAAGTGGTCAATTTTTCATTTGTTTGTGTCCAATAAGAAATATAAAATGTCAAAATGACCTAAATATTTCAATGGTATATATTTTGTTTTTTGGTAGTTGTAATTAAAATAATTGTTTAATTAAATAAATACAACTATGAACTTAATTAAAAAAAACACAGTACCTTTTCCATCAATCATTGATGAATTATTTAAACCAGATTGGTTGGGTGGAATGCAAAATTTCAATACCAATGTTCCAGCAGTAAATATTAAAGAAACTGATTTAAGTTTCGGAATCGAATTGGCGGCTCCAGGAAAGAAAAAAGAAGATTTCAATATTGAAATTGACCACAATGTATTAACTATTTCCTCTGAAGAAAAAAACGAAAAAGAAGAAAAAGATAATGATGGAAAATACACGCGCAAAGAGTTTAGTTATTCTTCTTTCAGACGTTCATTCACTTTGCCTGAAACTGTAAATAGTGATGCTATACAGGCTAATTACGAAACAGGTGTTTTACATTTAGTTCTTCCTAAAAGAGAAGAAGCATTGCCAAAACCAAAACGATTAATTGCAGTGGGTTAATTATTGATTGAGGTAAATGAAAAACGCAATTTTTAAAAAAGTTGCGTTTTTTTTATTTATATCCTATTGCATTATTTAGAGCAATACCACTTTTCATGAAGTTACCACTTCCCCGAGCGACTTCACGATTTTTTTCGTCATATAAAACGGCATCAGCAATAAAAAGAGTTTTTGATTTGAATTGGAGCGTGCCAACAGCTGTTATTGTCCCAGTTTTAACAGGACGAAGAATTTGAATATGAAACGAAGTTGTATAGACAAAAGAATCAAAAATAATCGAATTCACGGCAAAATAGGCGGCATCATCTAACATTTTAAAATAGACAGAACCATGCAATGAATTTCCAGCATGAAAATATTTGGGTTCCACTTGCATTGAAATTTTTGCTTCTTCTTGGCTGACTTCAATTTGTACAGTATCATATAATTCTTTGTTTATCGAACCAGATAAGTACATATTTTGAAGCTTGATATAATGTTCTTGATGGGTCATCACTAAATTTTTTCTTGCCATGCTTTAATCTCATCCCTCCATTTGGCCGCTTGCATAAAATCTAAATCTTTAGCTGCTTTTTCCATCGCTTTTCTGGCATCACGAATTTTCTTTTCGATTTCGGGTTTGGTTAAGTATAAACTTTCGGGTTCCGCAGCTTTTAGCGCTTGATTTTCATAGTATTGTGTCGAAACAGAATTGCTTCCTAAAGCACTTCCTAAACTTTTATTCAATGCCATAGGAGATAATCCATGTAAGGTATTGTAATTGATTTGCTTTTCACGACGATAATTAGTTTCATCAATCGTTTTTTGCATTGAAGCAGTGATTTTATCGCCATACATAATGGCTTTCCCATTGACATTACGTGCCGCACGACCCACTGTTTGAGTTAGCGATCGATGGCTTCTTAAAAATCCTTCTTTATCAGCATCTAAAATGGCAACTAATGAAACTTCTGGCAAATCCAATCCTTCACGTAATAAATTGACTCCAATTAAAACATCAAACAATCCTTTTCGCAAATCTTGCATGATTTCAACACGCTCCAAAGTATCTACATCCGAATGAATATAGCGACAACGAATGGAAACCTTAGTCAAATACTTAGTCAATTCTTCTGCCATTCGTTTGGTTAAAGTAGTAACTAAAACGCGTTCATCAACTTCACAACGCAACTGAATTTCTTCAATTAAGTCGTCAATTTGATTCAAACTTGGACGAACTTCTATAATGGGGTCTAATAACCCTGTGGGACGAATTACTTGTTCCACATAAATACCTTCTGATTTATGCAATTCATAATCTGCTGGTGTAGCAGAAACATAAATCACCTGATTCTGCATGCTTTCAAATTCTTCAAACTTCAACGGACGATTATCCATCGCAGCGGGGAGTCTAAAGCCATAGTCTACCAAATTTTCTTTGCGACTTCTATCACCACCATACATGGCATGAACTTGCGAAATGGTTACGTGACTTTCATCAACAACCATCAAAAAATCATCTGGAAAATAATCCAACAAACAGAATGGTCGAGTCCCGGGTAAACGCCGATCTAAATATCTAGAATAATTTTCAATTCCTGAACAATAGCCCAATTCTCGTATCATTTCTAAATCAAAATTGGTCCGTTCTTCCAAGCGTTTTGCTTCAAGATGTTTGCCAATTTCTTTAAAATAATCAACTTGTTTGACTAAATCTTGTTGAATATCCCAAATGGCTGCCTGCAAAACATCAGGGGAAGTCACAAACATATTGGCAGGATATATGGTGAGTTTTTCGTATTTTTCTAAAACTTGTGAACTCCTTGCATCAAAAGCTTCTATCTCTTCTATTTCATCCCCAAAAAAGTGAATTCTAAAAGGTTCGTCACCATAACTTGGAAAAATTTCTACGATATCTCCTTTAATTCGAAAGGTACCAGGAGTAAATTCCGCTTCCGTTCTTGAATATAAACTTTGAACTAATCGATGTAATAACTTGGTTCGCGATATAATTTGGTTTTTCTCAATAGCAACCACATTTTTTTGAAATTCAACAGGATTCCCGATACCATACAAACAGGAAACAGAAGAAATTACAATAATATCACGACGGCCAGAAAGTAGGGCAGAAGTAGTGCTCAATCGCAATTTTTCCAACTCTTCATTGATGGATAGATCTTTTTCTATATATGTTCCTGTTACAGGAATAAAAGCTTCTGGTTGGTAATAATCATAATACGAGACAAAATATTGTACTGAATTATTAGGGAAAAACTGTTTGAATTCGGAATACAATTGAGCCGCTAATGTTTTGTTATGGGCCAAAACCAAAGTCGGTTTTTCAACATCCTGAATGACATTGGCAATAGTAAAGGTTTTTCCAGAACCTGTGACACCCAATAATGTTTGGTATTTATCACCATTGAGAATGCCGTTTGAAAGTTTTTCAATGGCTTGTGGCTGATCGCCAGTTGGTTTGTAATCGGAAATAACTTGGAATTTCATTTATAAAGGAACAAATTTTAGGTAAGACAAAGTTAAAAGTTTAGACCTTATTCGATCGAAAACTTCCAATCTTTCTGTTGTTTTTCGCTTAAGAATGTCCATGCTATAAAACGGCTTGTTTTTTGTCCTTGTGCCATTTCAATAGTCTTTATTTCTACAGCTCCAACTTTATTTAGCGTTTTGTAAAGACTTTTTAAATAATCTTTTTTAGAGACTAATGTTGTAAACCAAAAACATTGTAATGGATATTTTACACTTTCGTAAATCATTTGTGTAATAAATGCAATTTCACCACCTTCATACCATAATTCCGAATTTTGACCTCCAAAATTTAGAATTGGTTTGTTTTTTTGTTGAAGCTGTAAATGGGTTACTTTTAGTAGGGATGCTTTTGTAGCTTCTTCCATCGATGAGTGAAATGGAGGATTACACATTGTAAACGCAAACTTATCTTCTGGCAGAATAATATTTTTAAATATATATCTTGGTTCTACTTGCAGTTGTAGACTGATAGCATCAACTAGTTTTGGGTTGTTAGTAATTATTTTTTTGCAATTTTGAATCGCATTTTCATCAATATCGGTACCAACAAAACTCCATTGGTAAACTTCATTTCCAATAATGGGATAAATACAATTAGCTCCAATTCCAATATCTAGGCCGATAATGTTTTCTCCTTCTGGAATAGTTCCATTATTAGATTCTGCCAATAAATCAGCTATATAGTGAATATAATCAGCCCTTCCAGGAATTGGTGGGCACAAGTAATTTTTTGGAATATCCCAATTTTGAATATCATAATCAGCAATTAAAATTGCTTTATTTAAAGATTTTACTGCATCAGGATTTGCAAAATCAATGGTCTCGATGCTATGTTCATTAATAAAAACATATTGTGTTAAATCTGGTAAACTAGCAATTAATTTCTCAAAATTGTATCTAAATCTATGAGGATTTCTTGGGTGTAAAGTATCCTTTTCGGTAGTGCTTTTGTTCTTCATTTTTTCATTTCTCAATATCAAATATAGGAAAATGAAATGGAGATAGCAAAGATTTTAATCAAAACATTCCATGAGTAATAAATCCCCATCAGTATGCTCAATTTTTACAATCCCATCTTGTGCAACATGGTTGCTACTTCCCGTTCTGTATCCAATGCTTAGTTGTTCGTTATGTAGAGGATAAAATAAATTTTGAGTTGTAATACCCTCCACTTTCCCAATTGGAATTAACGAAATGGGTGTGTTTTTGGGATACCATTTTTCAAATTTGTAGGGCAATAGAAATATTTTGGAATGGTCGTCGAGAATTACAATTTTCAATGTATTGCGAAAGCGGACAATGTTAGTAATATTAGAAATGGTATGGTCAGCTCTTTTTCCTGTTGCCCATATCACATTGACAGCGTGATGCCCTTTTTCTATCAGGTATTCAAATGCTTTTTCTAAGTCAGTTTTATTTTGGTCGGGGGTGTGAACAATTTCAATGGGAAATTGCTTTTCTTTATAAATTTCCGGATTAAAATTATCATCAAAATCACCAAGTAAAACATCAACCTTGATATCTAATTGCAAAACGCGTTCTATCGCATTATCCAAAACAACAACTATTGGAGACCATTCTAACAATTGTCCTAACAGTTCAAAACTGCATGATGCACCATTGGCTATGATTAAGGCAGGTTCTTGGTCGTCCCGAACGATGTGGTGTGAAGACATTTTTATTTGTTAATTTTAAAGTTAGAAGGATTCTCCTTACTATTGAACGGTATAATTTCTTGTATCAATCTCTGAAAGATGAAAATACCCAAGAGGATAATTATTTTCGTCTGTTTGATTGATGATGTTCCCTCGTAAACTTACTGGAGGGGTAGAAAATGGGCCGCTGCCGCCCCCATTTCCAGCAATGCTTAAAAGCTCTTTCATATAATTGTAATAGCGTAAACTAATTCCTTCTAAACTAAAAAATAGTTGATCACCAGTTTTTAATTTATCATCGGAATAAAATCCAAACATTTGATTTCCTTGAAAAAACTCGTCTGTTAAAACACTATAATCTGGTATGGCCTTAGTTGAATTTTTAGTACCAATTAAATAATAATTAGTTTCAGCGCCATTGTCTTGATAGAAAAATTTCACTTGAATTCTATTTCCCCCAAACCCTTGAACGACGTTTTGTTGCACATTTTCAATGACAGGAGTTGCTAATAAACTGTTAGTTGCCGTATAAGTTTGTCCTGCATATTGTACTGTTAAAGTATAATTTCCATTAATAACTGGAATAAAATTTGTGCAAACATATTGTCCTGTATTGGGTGTTTCTAAAAAAGTAAATAGATTATTATTGCTGTCGGTAATAAAAACTGTTGCTCCTGAAACGGTAGGAATAACATTAGTGTAATAATCAGTTGTAGTAGTTAGTTTGATTATTTGATCATTCCCATCGGTTCCTTTTTGCCATAATATATTGGCGTCAATAACCAATTTAGGACTAGCAGTATTTAAAGGAATGTTGACTTTTTCCTCACATCCACTGAAGAAAATTGTTACTATTAAAATTGAAATTATTTTTTTCATATGTTTTTTTTTGTGAATTCTTCTACTATGCCCACCGCGATAATTAGAATTTAAAATTATAAGAAACAGCTGGAACTATTCCGAAAATAGACAATTTCATAGCTTCATTCAGTCCAGTGTCTTGATTTTGACGGAAAGAGATAGAAGCAGCATTTTTGCGAGCGTAAACATTATAAATACTAAAAACCCATTCGCCTTTCCATTTTTTCTTTTCATTGTGTTTAGGGGTTAATGTGGCAGAAATATCAAGGTGGTGGTATAATGGTAAATTATTTGCATTTCGAGTTCCATAACTCGGTACAGTAATGCCAAGATAAGTATATTGCCCGTTTGGATAGGTTACGGGTTGCCCTGTTTGAAGAACAAAATTGGCTCCAAAATTCCATTTTTTGTTTAATTTATACGAACTTGTAACGGCTAAATTATGAGTTTTATCATAAGCTGATTTATACCAATTTCCATTGTTGATTCCTGTCTCCTCAGCTGTTCTTCCTGGAGTTCTTTGCTCCGAACGAGATAGAGTATACGAAATCCAACCGCTCAATTTTCCAGTATTTTTTCGAAGCATCAATTCCAACCCATAAGAGCGCATTTCGCCATTCAAAATGACTTGTTCAATCGCTTCATTAGCAATCAAATTAGCACCATCAATGTAATCCATTCGGTTTTTGATTTTCTTATAATAACTTTCTACTTCTATTGAATATTTATCTTCTTTGAAATTAGCAAAATATCCTACTGCAAATTGATCAGCAAGTTGAGGTTTAATATAACTATCGCTAGGGGTCCAAACATCCAGTGGAGTCGGAGAGGCCGTATTAGAAACCAATTGCAAATACTGAACCATGCGGTTATAACTCGCTTTGATAGATCTATTTTCATTTAATTCATAAGCAATCGAGAAGCGAGGCTCAAAGTTATTATAGCTTGCCATAACCTTATTTGCACCATAATATTCGGTTCCAATTGGAGTTGCTTTTTCATATATTTTTAACTCATTGTCAAACACTACGGGTTGATTATTGGCATAAATATTTTTGGTTGAATTTCCTAATCTCGAAAACATACTATAGCGCAGACCATATTCCATGTTTATTTTTTCGGAGAGTTTTTGCTCTACATCTAAATATAACGAAGGTTCAAAGGCATACTTTTTTTCTAATTGTTTAAAGTTAATACCAGAACTAGGGCTTGATGGATTAATAGTGCCAGGATTAAAATCATAATAAATAGCATCTGCGCCATAATTCAGTTTGATTTTATTAGATAAATAATATTTGAAATCATATTTAAGATTGTAATTCTTAATGCCTGAATCCCAATTGAATCCTACTAAATCAATGTTTAAACCATAGTAGTAGTCACTATATATCAGGGATAAATTGGAGAATAATTTATCAGAATACAAATGGTTCCAACGAACGTTTAAAGTGGAATTTCCATAGGTATTGGTAAAACTTTGATTGATGTCAAAAACATCTCGCCCAAAATATCCTGAAAGATAAAGACTATTATTTTTATTTAATTTATAATTTAATTTGGTATTTAAATCGTAGAAATAAGCAGAATTTTTATTGTTTGATAATTTCAAAAAAAGGTGAGCATACGACGCTCTTCCAGCAAAAAGAAAAGAACCTTGGTCTTTTTCAATCGGTCCTTCAACAAGTAAACGACTTGAAATTAATCCAATCCCCCCATTCATATGAAAATCGTTACTATTTCCATCTTTTTGATAGATATCTAATACCGATGAAGCTCTTCCTCCATATCGAGATGGTATACCTCCTTTATATAGTTTCAAATCTTTAATAGCATCAGGATTAAAAACAGAAAAGAATCCAAACAAATGGGAGGAATTAAAAATGGTTGCTTCATCTAACAAAATCAAATTTTGATCAGCCCCTCCTCCGCGTACATTAAATCCTGATTGGCCTTCACCAGCATTCGTAACTCCTGGGAGAAATAAAATTGATTTGATAACGTCTACTTCGCCAAGAACCGCAGGCATTTGTTTGATGGTGGCAATCGACATTTTATTGACACTCATTTCGGGCTTTCGAGTGTTTGTTTTGTTTTTTTCAGTAATTATTACATCATCCAAAACTTCACCTGCTTCAACTAAATTATAATTTTTTTTGATATTTTGTGTTAGTGAAATTTTTTCATTAATCGTTTCATAACTAACATAGCTGATGCTTAGCTCATAGTTTCCCTTTGGTAAAGTTAAAGAGTAAAATCCATATTCATTGGTAATCGAGAAAATTTTGGTCCCTTTTACAACTACATTAACACCAATGAGCGTTTCGTTGTTTTTTTTGTCGGAAATGGTTCCGCTGATAGTATATTTTTCTTGAGAAAAAGTGATGTATGATGTAAAAAAAATCAGAAGAAAAGGTACTACTTTTTTGAAAGACATAGTTTTTGATTTGATTTGACAAATTTAATCTATCTTCTCTTACAACGAATGTTAATGAATGGTTAATAATTAAATATATAAGTGGTTTTTTTATCCGAAATTGTCTGTTGGAAAATACAAGAACAAATTCGAGCTCTCGAACACCCTGTTGGACATTCCAAGAACGAATTCGAGCTCTCGAACAGCTTGTTGTACATTCCAAGAGAGAATTCGAGCTCTCGAACACCTTGTTGAATACTCCAAGAGAGAATTCAAGCTCTCGAACGACTTCAAAAAAGATTTACAAAACAATATTTTAGACACATAATAAAAACTGAAATATTAAATTTTTCATAATTCCATCTAACGAATGTTAACTATATTAATTTTTAGATACTTTTGCTCATTATAGTATAGGGATGAGAATTTCATTTTATTTTCTTTTTTTGATTTGTTTTTCTTTTAATGTTCAAGCTCAGTTTGAATCTTCTAAAAGAAAGATAAACATTACTGCTGCGCCTGAAAAAGCAACCAAAAAGAATGCTAATGTTCCAGAATCAACTTCAAAATTTTCTACTCCTCCAATAAAATTTCAAAGTCAACTATCTAAAAATAATGATGATAAATTTTTAAGAGGATTGCCTCAACTACCTAAAGTAGGCGAGACACAACCTAAAAAACCCGAAGTATTTATAAATACAGCTGAAGATTATACAGCGAAATTAAACGATCAACTTAAAGAAGATGGAATTCGACCAGAATTGTTTAATAGAGATATTAATTATGGGCAGTTTATTGTTTATACTCAAAAAGTCAATTTAGATTCTCGAGATTATGGTGTAGTGGATGGTGATTTGGTGCGAGTTTGGGTGAATGGTGTTATGGTAAATAGACAAATTTATTTAGAAGCTAAATTCAAAGAAATAGTATTAGATTTAGAAAAAGGTGTAAATGTAATCGAAATTGAAGCTTTAAATTATGGGGAATTATCGCCAAATACTGGACAATTTACTTTTTATGATGCTAATAAAGAATTTATTACCAATCAATATTGGAATTTAGGAATAGGATATAAAGCTAGAATATTGATAGAATATAAAGATAAAATCCTAAAGAAAATTGGGGAGAAATAATAGAATATTTTAGATATAAAAAACCGCCTATAAAACTATAGACGGCTTTTATTTAAGTAGTTTAAATGACTTCTAAGTTATTTTTGTTCAACTTGACCAGCAGGTAAAACTTTTAAAGGCTTGCTTTCCAATTTTTCTTTTCTTGCTTCCATAGCATTTTTCCATTTTGTAAATTGTTCAGGAGTAAGAATTTTTTTCATTTGATCATTCATTGCATTTCGTTCTGCTTCCATTTTTGATCTCATTTCTTTTTTTTGATCTTCAGTAGGTTGTTGTCCACTTGCTCTTAAAGCTTGCATTTCTGCTCTTTTTGCTTCTCTTTCTTTCACTTGTTGTGTAAGGAAAACTTTGATTTGAGCAGTTTGGTCATCATTTAATCCTAAATCAGCTTTCATTTTTTGAGCTTGCATTTCAGCTCTTTTTGCAGGGTCAGGCATTCTGCTTTCTCCAGTTCCATTTTTTTCTTGTGCAAAAGTTGTCATTCCAACAACCATAAATGCAAGAATTAATAGTTTTTTCATTTTTATAAATTTTAAATTTGTTATGTAAATTTGATAATTATTTTCAACAAAGGTTTAATGACTTAACTAAAGTTTAACAGCTAAAAATTTAATAATTTTTGATTATTAATGTTAATCAATTAAAATTAAGCTAATTTTTTATCTAAATTTTCTTTAATTGCAGCTAAGAATCCTTCTGTTGTTAAATAATCATCTGCCGTTAAACCTTCTGGTTTAACTAGCATAGCTAAATCTTTAGTCATTTTTCCGCTCTCGACAGTTTCAACACAAACTTGTTCTAATTTTAAACAAAAATCAACCAATTCGTGATTTCCATCGAGTTTTCCTCTATGCTCTAACCCTCTTGTCCATGCAAAAATAGAAGCTATTGGATTTGTAGAAGTTGCTCTTCCTTTTTGATGTTCTCTATAATGACGTGTCACTGTTCCATGAGCTGCTTCAGCTTCAACTGTTTTTCCGTCTGGAGTAACTAAAACAGAAGTCATTAATCCTAAAGATCCAAATCCTTGAGCAACCGTGTCAGATTGAACATCTCCATCATAATTTTTACAAGCCCAAACAAATCCACCATTCCATTTCATACATGAAGCAACCATATCATCAATAAGCCTATGTTCATAAATCATTCCGTTGGCTTCAAAATCAGCTTTATATGTTGATTGATAGACTTCTTCAAAAATATCTTTAAATCTACCGTCATAGGCTTTTAAGATAGTGTTTTTGGTAGAAAGATAGAGTGGCCATTTTTTGGTTAATGCCATTTGAAAAGAGGAATGTGCAAATCCATAAATACTTTCATCCGTATTATACATTGCCATGGCAACACCATCACCTTCAAAATCAAAAACTTCCCAAGTTTGAGTTGTACCTGTTTCAGAAACAAAACTCATTGTAAGTTTCCCTTTTCCTTTAATTACAGTATCGGTTGCTTTGTATTGGTCTCCAAAAGCATGACGACCAATAACTATTGGTTTAGTCCAACCTTGAACATATCTTGGAACATTACTCATGATAATTGGTTCGCGAAAAACAGTGCCTCCAACAATATTGCGGATAGTTCCGTTTGGAGATTTCCACATTTTAGAAAGATTAAATTCTTTTACTCGCTCTTCGTCCGGAGTAATAGTGGCGCATTTAATGCCAACATTATATTTTTTTATTGCTTCTGCTGAATCAATTGTAATTTGGTCCTTGGTAGCTTCTCTACTTTCAATTCCTAAATCATAGTATTTAATATCTAAATCAAGATAAGGAAGGATTAATTGTTCTTTTATAAAGCTCCAAATAATTCGAGTCATTTCATCGCCATCCAATTCTACTACTGGATTGGCCACTTTAATTTTTGCCATATTGTATAAGGTTTGTTGTTTGTTATTCTAAAAATTCGCGAAAGCAAATATAATAATAAGAAACTAATATTATTATAGTTGACTGGCGAAATCGATTGAATTATGAATTTGATATTTATAATAACTTAAATTATGAAATTCATAATTTTGATATGTATTTTTTGCATAAAAAAAGCCTCGATTGTATCGAAGCTTCTTTTATAAATTGAAAGTATAGAATTATCTTCTTCTTTCTTTGATTTTTGCTTTTTTACCAGTAAGCTCTCTAAAGTAGTAGATACGAGCTCTTCTAACTTTACCTCTTTGGTTCAATTCAATTTTTTGTAAAGCTGGCATGTTAACTGGGAAGATACGCTCTACACCCACTGCACCAGACATTTTACGAATTGTAAAAGTCTCAGTAATTCCTGATCCTTTTCTTTGAATCACAACTCCTTTAAAAAACTGTGTTCTTGTTTTTTCCCCCTCTTTAATCTCGTAATAAACTGTGATTGTATCTCCAGCTCCAAATACAGGGAAATCTTTTTTTGTTGATAATTCGTTATTAACGAAATCTACTAAATTTGCCATTTTTAATGCTAATTATGGTTTAAAATCTGAGTAACATTCACGGTTTTCGCCAGAGGTTAGTCAAATGTGGCTGCAAATTTACACCTTTATTTTAAATAAACAACTTTTAGGTTTAGTTTTCAGTTGTAGTATCTTTTTTGTCTTCTGAGACTTTGTCTTCCAACAAATCTGGGCGACGTTTCTTGGTGTGTTCATAGGCCATATCGTCTCGCCACTTGTCAATTTTAGCAAAGTGACCACTTGTCAGTACCTCTGGAACTTTCCAGCCATTATATTCCGAGGGCCTAGTATAAATTGGACCAGAAAGTAAATTGTCTTGAAAACTATCTGTTAATGCTGAAGTTTCATCGCTCAAAACACCAGGAATTAAACGAATGATTGCATCACAAAAAACGATAGCACCAATTTCGCCACCGCTTAATACATAATCCCCTATTGAAATTTCTTTTGTAATTAAGTGATCTCGTACTCTCTGGTCAACTCCTTTATAATGCCCGCATAGAATTATGATGTTCTCATACATTGAAGCAGTATTTGCCATTTTTTGATTCAAGGTTTCACCATCAGGGGACATATAGATGATTTCATCATAAGTTCTCTCATTTTTTAAGTGCGCAATACAAGCATCAATAGGTTGTATCATCATAACCATTCCCGCACCACCACCAAAAGGGTAGTCGTCGACACTTTTTTGTCTGTTAGTAGTATAGTCTCGTAAATTATGGAAATGGACTTCAACTAATCCTTTTTCAATGGCACGTTTCATAATAGAAGCCTCAAAAGGGCTTTTTAATAATTCTGGAAGTATTGTGATAATGTCGATTCTCATAACTTAATTTATTAACGCAAAAATAATCAATTAAAATCATTTTAAAAGAGCGTTTATTTTGATACTCGATTAATTTATAAATGACATCTTTAATATTAGTGATTGAGCTTTTATTTTATTTTTATGAAAATTAAGTAAAAATTAATAGTTTTTTATTTGCGAGTTTTATTGAGGTCAAGCATAAAATTGTTTTATTGTAGTAATTAGACTACTATAAATTAAATTTAATTGACTAAAACTATTTCATGTCGGATAAAATGCATAATTTAGCGATTAAATGCATGAATATCTATCCTGCTTTAAAAAAATAGGGTTACATTTTTTTATTGTTGATAGTTAATAGAAAATGTTAAAAAATGTTAAAAAATTTTTTTTTTATATTTTTGAAGGCTAATAGTTACCTCTTTTTGTGTATTTAGTAGGTTATTTTTGTTATTCATCGTTTTTATTATTTTGACAATAAATTAAAATCTAGTTTTGAAATGGAAAGCATGTAATTTTATATAGATTTTATAAAATTATTTTTTTCGGAAGTAAGATTTTAATGCAAAATAGCTAAATTTTCACAATTCAATTAGTAATTGTAAATTCTAAAAATAAATAAATAAATAGTATATGAAAATGGAAACTTTACAACAATCTAAAAAAACAATTAATTTTTTGTTTTTAAATGCAAATAGTAATAAAAGAATAATTATCCTTTTGGTATTAAGTTTCTTTTTAACTAGTAGAAGTTTTTCTCAAAGTGTATCAAAACAAATTATGCCAAATGTTGCTATTGTGCAAGTTGATGATTATTTAGGTACTTTAAAAGCGCTGCCTCAAGCATCAAACCCATTATCTCCCTATAATAGATTAGAAAGTTTGTTGAGAGACGTTCAACCTTCAGTATATTTTAAAAATAGAGTGATAAAAGCTTATGGGAAAAATCCTGTTTGTGTTTATTCAGATGTGTCATCATTTGCATTATTAAATAGTGAGCTACCATTAAATAATGATGTTGAAATGATTACAGTGAAAATAGAAAGTCGTTCAGATTTGAAAACTCAATTAGATATTTGTTCTATTTCAAACCTTAAAAAGCTAAAATATCTTTTCTTACAAGTAGATTTTGATTCTAAACCAAATGAATTAATGCAATTTATTAAAAATTGTAAAATAGACTATGTTGTCATTTATAAAATTGAAAAAGGAGCTTAAAAACAGATTCAAGTATAAAAATTATTATTATGGAAAATAACTACTCAAGTTTAAAATTTAACGGAAAATCTTTTTTGATTTTGCAGATCATATTCCTTTTTGGAATAGTTCTTTCTGTAAATGGTCAAGTTATGGTTCCCTTTACACAAAGAACTTCGCAATACACTCCTAACAAAAAAATATATAATGTTAAAGGAGATTTTACTATGATTGGTAATACAAATCTAACCTTGCAAAACTATGATGCTACCACAAATAATAATAGTAACACTATGGTTTATGTTGATGTTGATGGTAATTCAATTGCTGGTTTGGGAGGAACTCCAACATTTAATTCATCTGCCGCCACATTAAGTCTTTCAACTGAAAATGGAGCAGTACCAACATGTTCAAATATCGTTTATGCGGGTTTGTATTGGACTGGAAGAGCTGATCAATCTGGAACAGCAAGCAATACATTTAGTGTTACAAAATCTATAGATTCGCCTCAAAGTATAAATACTAATTATAATATTTTAAATAATGGTTCAATAACAAACACTAGTTATACCTTAACAGTTACTAGGGGTGGTTCTTCGGGTAATTATTATCCAATTTATACTTTTAGTAATGGTACCAATACTTACGTGTTTAATTATACTAATAATACAGGATCAAACAGAGTGACAGTATCAGTTAATGGAGGAACAGCAGTTAATGTTCCTGTTACTGTAGCTGTTTCAGGTTCAGTTGCAACGGCAACGTTGAGCAATGCTTATCAAATAATTGATGGAACTGTTTCACTACTGATAAAGGACTTAGTTAGAAGTACGTCTTTAACTTTAAGTAGTTCTAATACACAATCGTCATCAAATACCGATGTTAATGTTTCTGGGACAATTATGGTAGGTACACTCTACACCAAAAATTTTGATAAAAGAAAAATAATGTTTAAAGGGCCTAATTCTAGCGCCTATACGCAATTTACTGCAGCATCAACAGATATTTATTACCCTACAACTGCAGGAGACTATATATATTCATCTTATGCGGAAGTTACAGATTATGTTCGTCAAAATGGGCTCGGTGAATACTTAGCAGCTGATCTAGCTCTTCGTGATGGAAATGGAGGAGGAACTGGATATTCAGGAGGCTGGGGACTAATTGTTGTTTATGAAAACTCTAAAATGAAATATCGTGATGTAACAATTTTTGATGGTCACGCCTACATTGTATCCACTAACACCACACCTTTTGATTTACCGGTATCTGGCTTTAATACTGTTCAAACTGGAAATGTAGGTGTTAAACTTGGTTTAATGGCAAGTGAAGGTGACGTGAGTTTAACAGGTGATTATTTTAGTATTAGAAAAAATAGTGATAGTACTTATTTAAATTTAAGTGATAGCGGTAATACAACTACAAATTTTTTCAATTCATCAATTAATACTGGTGGAAATGCAAGAAATCCCAACTTAGTTAATAATACGGGTATTGATATTCACATGTTTAATGTGCCTAATGCTAGTAATGCTGTTATTGGTAATAGTCAAACTTCAACGAATTTTAGATATGGAACAGCGGGTGATACATATGCAATTTTTTCAATTGCAATGGCTGTTGATGCTTATGTTCCTCAACCTGAAAATGTTTTAACAACCACTGCTGTAAATAGTGTTCCAGTATCTACACCCCCTTATACTGTCTTACCTAGTCAAGATATGACTTTTAATGTGGCTATTAAAAATTTAGGGACAGAAGCAATTAATAATTATAAATTAGTTATTCCCATTCCGTTCAATGCCAGTTTTGTTACTGGAAGTGCTGTGGGAAGCATTTATTTCACGCCACTTCCATCCCCAAACACAATCACTTTTGACCCCACTTTAGGAGCAACAGGTTCAATAGTATGGGATTTTGGTACGTTGCCTTTGCCAGCAGATCCTAATACATTATTAGCTTCGCTTACATTTAAATTGAGAGCAACAACAGATTGTTCTATTTTGAGTAATAGTAGTTGTGGTAATACGATTTTGGTTAATGGTACATCTTCTGGAGTGGGAGCTATCACAGGGACTGTTCTTAACAATCAATCATTCATACAAGGTTATACCCAAAATGGAAGTTGCTCAGGCGAACCAATTACACAATCTATAACAATGAATATTGATGCTACAAATTATGTAGCAACTAATTGTCAAAATACACCTTTGGTAAGAAATTTTAATTTTTGCAATTCAAGTACTACTGTAGCAGTTTCACAAATTTCACCAAATTTTCCAGTAGGATCATTGTTTTATAATGAATTTCCAGTGACTACATCTTCAATACAGTATACAGATAGTAACCCATTTCCATTATTGGCAGGTTCTACAACTACATTCTATGCTGTTCCACCCAATTCATCCGGTTGCAATTTTCCATTTACAATTAGTAAATGTGCGATAATTGATGCTATTAATGATACTTTTTCAAATATAAATTGTGCTACAACGGGGGTTATTGGAAATGTTTTGTCCAATGATTTATTAAATAATGTTGTGGTTCCTTCTAATTTGATAACTTTTACACTGCTTACAGGAAGTAATCCAAACATATCTTTTGATAATTCGGGGAATGTTAGTGTACTAAGTGGAGTTGCTGCAGGAACGTATGTCTACACTTATAAAATTTGTGAAAATGCAAATTTAAATAACTGTGATACCGCGACAATAACAATTATAGTAAAAGACACAACTGCACCAGTTTTTGTAGCTTTACCTTCGCCAACAACGATTAATTGTCCAGCCATTCCTGTTTTTACACAGGCCATTGCTAATGATACTTGTAGTTCAGTTGCTTTGAGTTTTACGGATGTTAGAACAAATGGTCAATGTGCTGGAAGTTATTCTATAACTAGAACTTGGACAGCTACCGATTCTTCTGGTAATACATCAACTACTTCGCAAACTATTAATGTGGTAGATAACACAGCTCCTGTTATTTCAAATTTACCAGCGATATCGACGATAAATTATCCAGCAGTTCCTCAATTTACTCAAGCAACCGCAATTGACGCGTGTGGAAGTACTTTCGCAATAACTTATAATGACGTCAAAACGGATGGAAATTGTGCAGGAAATTATTCAATAACTAGAACTTGGACTGCTACAGATTCATGTGGCAACTCATCAACTGCATCTCAAACAATTAATGTTCAAGATTTAACAGGATCTCAAATTCCAAAACCTACTGTTGCTTGTTATCAAACCGCAACATTTAATATAGCAACTTGTTCATGGGATATCACAGGAACACAACCAGCGGCTCCAACAGTAGCATGTTACCAAACAGCAACTTGGAATCCAACTTCATGTCAATACGATATTACAGGAACGCAACCAGCGGCTCCAGCGGTATTGTGTTACCAAACAGCAACTTGGAATCCAACTTCATGTCAATACGATATCACAGGAACGCAACCAGCGGCTCCAACAGTA
>CAIWKX010000090.1 GCA_903913315.1 uncultured Bacteroidota bacterium
AACATGGATATGTTAGAAATGATGTATCTAGATGAAGACGCATTAGAATGGGCAAAAGCCACAGGCGAAGCAGATGATGATGAAGGAAAAATTGTGCACAAAGATTCTAACGGGAATGTACTTTTAGATGGCGATTCAGTTGTGTTAGTAAAAGATTTGGATGTAAAAGGAGCAACATTTACTGCAAAACGAGGTGCTGCAGTTCACAATATTAAATTAGTTTGGGATGATGCTAACCTAATTGAAGGAAGGGTTGAAAATCAGAGCATTTATATTCTAACGCAATACGTTAAGAAAACAAAATAAAACAGATTATATCTTTTACAAAAAGCCCCTAAGAGTATCAACTTTTAGGGGCTTTTTTATATTAATGAATATGAGTTTTTTACTTTATTTCATAACTATTATTTTCAGGTTTTACATCTGCCATTAATTCACTTGGGTCAATAGTAATTTTTCTTATCTCTGCTTTTTGTTTGTTAATTGATAATTGATACTTTGGATTTCCCCATGCCCAGTCTTTCAAAACTGTCCTCTTTATCTGGGGCGTTGGATTTTCTTTTTCAAAACTCATCATACGTAATGGGATGTAAAAACTTTCTTTTGTACCGTCTTTATATTCTATCAATAAGTCAATAGGCATGGGAGTTCTTCCTATTCTTTCCAATAAAATTTTAGTTGAAACACCCTCTTGGGCAACTTCTTTTATTCCGTAGTCAATCGTATTCACGGTTTCCGTCCAATCGGTCAAATACCAATCTAAATTAGCGCCAGAAACTCGTTCGGCGCTTCTTTTGATATCATTGGGAGTAGGATGCTTAAATTTGAAATCATAAAAATACCTTCTCAAAGTTTTCATCAGATTTTCTTTTCCGATAAGGTATTCTAATTGTGCTAGAAAAACTTCTCCTTTGCTATAGGAAGCAATACTATAGCTTTTATTTTCATCATAGCGATCGCCATGAGTAGAAAGAGGTTGCTCTTTACCAGAATTGGCAAGACTAATATAACTTCTATAAGCGCTAAAAAAAGGGGTTTCTGTTTTCCTATCTGATACTTGATTTACACCTAAATCTTCAATAAAGGAAGTAAATCCCTCATCCATCCATGGATGCTCGCTTTCATTTGAGGCCAACACATGTTGGAACCAAGAATGTCCCATTTCATGAGCAATTAAGCCAACCAATCCTTCTGCTTTTCCAGTACCAAGTATTAAAGTACACATGGCATATTCCATGCCGCCATCGCCTCCTTGTATAACAGAATATTGATTGTACGGATACTTGCCGACAATTTGGTTGTAATATTTCATTAACTCAACTGTTTTAGGCTCAGCTAATTTCCAATTTTCAATAATGCTAGGATTGTTTTTATAGATAAAATGCAATGTGGTTCCAAAATTGGTTGCCACCACATCGTGGATATAATTTTTATCGGCAGCCCAAGTAAAATCATGTACATTCGGAGCAATAAAATGCCACGTAAGTGTTTTTTGCTTTTTTGGAATTTCTACATTAACCCCATTATCTTGATAATTGTATCCAATTTCATTGCCATTTTGCAGATAACCCGACCCTCCTAAAAGATAATTTTTGTCAATCGTAATACTAACGTCAAAATTACCCCAAACGCCGTGAAATTCTCTTGCAATATAAGCATCGGCATGCCATCCTTCAAAGTCAAACTCTGCTATTTTTGGGTACCATTGTGCCATTGAAAGTTCCACTCCTTCAGCATTATTTCTTCCTGAACGACGAATTTGAACAGGTACTTGCCCTTCAAAATCCATAGTGAATGTAGTTGATTTTCCAGGTAAAAGGGGTTTGGTAAGAGTAACTTCTAGAATGGTTTCTACTTCTTTTGCAATAGCATTTTCTCCATCTTGTTTGAAATTAGCAACGTGTAAATATCCAATTTCATTAGGTAGTAACTTAGCTATTCTACTTTCTTTAACCTCTTTGTCTCCAACTTTTACTATGTTAACCATTCTAGCATCTGGATCTTTAATCGATTGCAAATGCATATCCATTTCGCTTCCAGGTTGAAAAGCGTTATTGTAGAGATGATAAAAAACACGCCGAAGCGTGTCTGCAGAATTATTGGTATAAACCAATTCTTGCTTTCCTTTGTATTGATATGAGTTTACATCCATTGACACAGTCATCTTGTAATCAACATGTTGTTGCCAATAACGAGTGCTTTGACCACTTGCAAAACAAAAGGATAAAACAAAAAAAGTGTTTAAAAATAATTTAGTCATTCAAAAAATAGGTTAACTTATATTTTTTTTCCAATTGGAAAAGTTACACCAAGATTTAAAATCATTTCATAGGTTCCAAAGCTTTGCTTTGCTGTTCCTTGGTAAATTGCAAGGTTAGAATATCTTGCATAATCAAATTTGTTGCAATATTCAAGATATACATATTTGTAAAAAGTAGCTCTTATTACACCTTCTACACCTGTATTCCATCCGCCAAATTGAAAATGCGGGTGGTTTTGCTGTCCCTCTCCAAAACTATTGTCAACATGAGGAATAACGGGACCTACTCCTGCTTTTGCTAACAAATCTAATTTAAAATTTTTGGTTGTATTGCCAAGCCAATGCCATCTTTTAACAAAATTAAACAATAAAAAATTAGCTCCATTATTCAAATAATAATGGTATCCATTAGCATCAGCAAAATTAATGTTAGTATTAACAGGAACTCCATTTTGTGTCCCCGTTACATTAATTGTAGATCCATCTCTTATTAGATATTTAGTATGGTCAAAATTTATTTCAACACCTAAGCCTCTTTTTTTATTAAATAAGTATCCGATTCTATAATTATATTGTGGTATGCTAAGTGCTTTAGATAACAAACCTTCATCCCATCCTCTATGATCATGGGCATTAACGCTATTTAAAGTATAATCATTTCCTAAAGAAGGTTGTGACACATGAACATCACTTTTAGTATACCATTCTGTGTTATATCCCCAAGAGAAATAAAATTCTCCTTCTCTTTCATTTTTGGTGTCTTTTGAAGTTTGAGCAAATGTTTTGTAGCTTGTAGTAAAAAGTATAGTAACTAATAATAAAGGTAATAAAGGTTTCATGAATAATTATTTTTTTAATTGTTTTTTAGTTTTGTTTGTTTCTTTAGATAATTTGTCTGCCATAACTAAAGCATTATAGGCATTTACAATTTTTCCAGAAACACAAGTGCTTGCAAAAGGAACTGATTTTTTAGTTTCATCAACAATTACGGTTTCAGTAATTGGTGTTCCAGAATCCATTAAGATGTGTTTTACTTGAGAAGCAGTTAATTTTGGATAGTAGGAGCGAACTAATGCTGCAACCCCTGCAACATTAGGGGAAGCCATTGATGTTCCTTGTTCGTATCGATATTTGTTGTTTGGAACAGTGGCATAAATTTCAACGCCTGGAGCAAAGACATCAACGTTCTTAGCACCATAATTAGAGAATTCTGCAACTATTTTCGATCCATAAACGTTGTTTAAAGCTCCAACCGTAATTACATTATCTGCGATTTCTTTATCATTACTAACATCCGTAGGAAAATTAGGTTCCGTATCAATGTTTTTAGAATCATTCCCTGCAGCGTGAACAAATAACACATCTTTTTTGGCTGCATATTGTAAAGCATCCCAAACCCATTCTTTATGAGGAGAATAGTCTTTTCCAAAACTTCCGTTGATTACTTTAGCACCATTATCAACAGCATAACGAATCGCTAAAGCAATATCTTTATCGTATTCATCTCCATCAGGAACTGCTCGAACCGACATTATCTCAACATTGTCATTGACAACACCGTCTCCTCCAATACCGTTACCACGAATTTGAGCTATGATACCAGCTACGTGAGTTCCATGAAGTGCATCTTCTACATTAGGTCCTTTAACGTTTCCGTTCCCATAATGTGTCATTTTCATGTCATCTGGATTATCCCCAACTTTTCTACCATCAAAGTTAACGTTTAGATTATAATTCATCATATTGTAAACCTGATCGATGTAATCTTTTAAATCTTCTTGAAATCCAACTCCTGCTTTAGATGCAACGTAACTCATTATTTGTTTACTTTTGAGTAAATCAGCGTCTGTTGTGGTGATTGTTTTTAAATCCTCGGCAGTATATTTTTCTTTTTTAAGATAGGTTCTTAGGTCTTTATCCGCTTTCGCAAACATATCGGCTTGCTGCTTTTGTGGTGTAAATTCTGCTAATTTAGCATCATAAGCCGCTTTTGCTTCTTTAAACCCTACAGAACCATCATCTCCTTTTTTAACAATTCGGGTCAATTCAAGGTTTTCCTTAGTGGCTTCTCCAAGAAAATTCCATCCGTGAACATCATCCACAAATCCATTTCCATCATCATCAATATTGTTTCCTGGGATTTCTTTTTTGTTCGTCCAAATTTTCCCTTTTAAATCTTCGTGGTCAATGTCTAAACCAGAATCAATTACACCAACGATGATTTTAGTCCCTTTTTTTCCTTTGAGGAATTCGGTATAAGCTCTGTCAACACTCATTCCAGGTATTGAATCTTTTCCTAAATCTAAATCACTCCAACGTTGTTTTTGGACTTCAGTTAATGCAGATTTTTTAACAGTAAAGGTTGCTGTTTTTTGTTGTGCATTCATTGATGCACATGCTAATAAAGCTAAAGCAGAAACGTAAATAGGTTGTATTAATTTCATTATAATTCAGTTAATTTGATAATCGGTATAAAAATATTGCTTTTGTAACACTTACAAACAGGATTAACACTAAATTAAGATATCTTCACTTCGGAAAACTTCTTTTAGCCTAACTCCTTTTTCTGTTTTTTCAACAGTGATAATTTCGTTATGAGCATCATGTTCTAAAAATAAATAATAATTATTCTCTGCTGCTGCATTCATGAATTTGTCTTTTTCATCCATTGTTAATAATGGTCTTGTATCATAACCCATTACGTAAGGAATAGGAATATGTCCTGCTGTTGCTAACAAATCACCACAAAACACAATAGTTTTATCTTGATATTGTATATGTGGTAACATCTGTTTTTCCGTATGACCATCAGCATAAAAAATCCCAAATCCCAAATCGTTACAAATCCCAAAATCACCTTCGGGTCTATTAATAAAATTTAGCTGACCACTTTCCTGCATCGGAATTATATTTTCATGCAAAAAGGATGCTTTTTCTCTTGAATTAGGTTTGGTTGCCCATTCCCAGTGATTTTCGTTTGTCCAATATTTAGCATTTTTGAAGGCTATTTCGTAGCCAGTTTTGTCTTTATTCCAATTGACACTTCCGCCACAATGGTCAAAATGCAAATGAGTCATAAAAACATCTGTCACATCATCACGATGGAAGCCAAATTTTGCCAAAGATTTGTCCAATGAATGACTTCCCCAAAGCGAATAATAACTAAAAAATTTCTCTGATTGTTTGTTTCCCATTCCAGTATCGATTAAGATTAATCGATTACCATCTTCAATTAACAAGCATCTTGCTGCAATATCAATTAGGTTATTTTCATCCGACGGATTGGTTCTGTTCCAAATAATTTTTGGAACAACACCAAACATAGCACCTCCGTCTAACTTGAAGTTTCCAGCTTCAATAGGGTATAATTTCATGTTTTAAACTTTTGGGTAAAAATACAAAATAAGCTAATAAAATAAAGTTTTCCTGCAATTATATACTAACTATAATAAACAATTCTCTGCTATATAAGATAAGCAATATTTATAGGGTATGTGGACCGTTGTAATCAATATATTGACTCGTCATAAAACAGCTTCGATAAAGCTTTTAAAAAAAAAACATATTAGATTTCTCATTAACAGAAAGTTTAAATCATAATGTTTATCAGTTTTTTCTATACCATCATTCGTTATAAAAATGTTATGAATTGTTGAAAAAATAGATAATTGTAGTAACTTTGTGCTTTATTTAGACAAAATCAAAATAAGCTATGATAAAAGTTTCTGATACAGCAAGCAAAAAAATCATCGATATGATGAAGGATGACGGTTTTGATCCTGCCAAAGATTATGTTCGCGTGGGCGTAAAAAGTGGTGGTTGTTCAGGATTGTCGTATGAATTGAAGTTTGATAAAGAACTAACTGAAACGGACAAAGTTTTTGAAGATAACAACGTAAAAATAGCCGTTGAAAAGAAATCATTCTTGTATTTGGCAGGGACGGTTTTAGAATTCTCAGGAGGATTGAATGGGAAAGGATTTGTGTTTAACAATCCGAATGCATCTAGAACTTGTGGGTGTGGGGAATCATTTTCTCTGTAGTCAAATGTCGAAAGTCATAAAGCCGAAAGGATAAGAAGTGACTTTATGACTTTAGACTTTTAAACTTTAAGACTAAAAAAATGAGCAAATACACAGAAGAAGACTTAAAAGTCGAATTAGAAAATAAGGAATATGAATATGGATTTTATACGGATTTAGATTCGGAGACTTTTCCTATTGGGCTAAATGAAGACATTGTTCGCGCTATTTCGTTAAAGAAAGAAGAGCCGCAATGGATGACCGATTGGCGGATTGAGGCTTTTCGTGCTTGGAAAGAAATGGTTGAGCCAGAATGGGCTAATGTCCATTATGAAAAACCCGATTTTCAAGCTATTTCCTATTATTCTGCTCCAAAAAAAGCGGATCCCAATAAAACTCTTGATGATGTGGACCCTGAGCTTTTGGCGATGTACAAGAAGCTTGGAATTTCCATTGACGAGCAGAAAAAAATGAATAATGTGGCAATGGATATTGTGGTTGATTCCGTTTCTGTGGCGACTACTTTCAAGAAAACATTAAACGAAAAAGGAATTATATTTTGTTCGATTTCTGAAGCGATTCGAGAATATCCTGATTTGGTTCAAAAATATTTGGGAACCGTTGTTCCTCAAAGAGATAATTTTTATGCTGCTTTAAATTCTGCTGTTTTCTCAGATGGAAGTTTCTGTTACATTCCAAAAGGCGTTCGTTGTCCGATGGAATTATCTACTTATTTCCGTATCAATCAAGCGGGTACTGGTCAGTTTGAAAGAACCCTTTTAGTAGCTGACGAAGGAAGTTATGTTTCTTATTTGGAAGGCTGTACCGCTCCTAGCCGTGATGAAAATCAATTGCACGCTGCTGTTGTTGAATTAATTGCGATGGATAATGCTGAAATCAAATATTCAACGGTTCAAAATTGGTATCCAGGAAATAAAGAAGGAAAAGGTGGTGTGTTTAACTTCGTAACCAAAAGAGGTATTTGCGAGAAAAACGCAAAAATTTCATGGACACAAGTGGAAACAGGTTCAGCTGTAACTTGGAAATATCCTTCTTGTATATTGAAAGGAGATAATTCGATTGGGGAATTTTATTCTATTGCTGTGACTAATAATCATCAACAAGCTGATACAGGAACTAAGATGATACATCTTGGTAAAAACACTAAATCTACCATCATTTCAAAAGGTATCTCCGCTGGAAAATCACATAATAGTTATCGAGGTTTGGTTCGTGTGAGTGCTAATGCAGACAATGCTCGTAACTTTTCACAATGTGATTCGTTATTAATGGGTAATAATTGCAGTGCCAACACATTTCCATATATCGAAAGTAAAAATTCAAGTGCTAAAATTGAGCATGAAGCAACCACTTCCAAAATAGGAGAAGACCAAGTATTCTATTGCAATCAACGAGGAATTCCAACTGAAAAAGCCATTGCTTTAATTGTAAATGGTTTTAGTAAAGAGGTTTTGAATAAATTGCCAATGGAATTTGCTGTAGAAGCACAGAAGTTGTTGGAAATTTCACTGGAAGGAAGTGTTGGATAGTTTTGTTTCAAGTTTAAGGTTTCAAGTTTGAACCTCTACTAAACCAAATACTACTCCAATAAATTAAATAAAAAGATGTTTTAAGAACATGAAGCAAAAACAACTTAAAACTTTAAATCTGAAACAATAATAAAATGTTATCAATAAAAAATTTACACGCTTCGGTAGAAGACAAAGAAATATTAAAAGGAATTAATCTTGAGATAAAAGCAGGAGAAGTTCATGCAATTATGGGGCCTAATGGTGCCGGAAAATCAACCCTTTCTTCCATTATTGCAGGAAATGAAAACTACACCGTTTCTGAAGGGGAAATCCTTTTGGAAGGCAAAGACATTTCAGAATTAGCTCCAGAAGAACGAGCACACAAAGGCGTATTCTTGTCGTTTCAATATCCAGTTGAAATCCCGGGGGTTTCTGTTACTAATTTTATTAAAACGGCTATCAACGAGAAAAGAAAAGCTAATGGTCAAGCCGAAATGCCTGCCAATGAAATGCTGAAATTAATTCGTGAGAAATCGGAATTATTAGAAATGGATAGAAAATTTTTATCACGTTCGTTAAACGAAGGTTTTTCGGGTGGAGAGAAGAAACGTAATGAAATCTTTCAAATGGCGATGTTAGAGCCTAAAATCGCGATTCTAGATGAAACCGATTCCGGTTTGGATATTGATGCGCTTCGTATCGTTGCCAATGGTGTAAACAAGCTTAAAAATGAAAATAATGCTGTATTAGTTATTACGCATTACCAACGTTTGTTAGATTATATTATTCCGGATTTCGTTCACGTTTTGATGGATGGAAAAATCGTTAAATCTGGTGGAAAAGAATTAGCTTACGAGCTAGAAGAAAAAGGATACGACTGGATTAAAAGTGAATTGAATTAAAGTTAACAGAAACTGCGACAGAATACTGTTACTGAATAATGAAAAAATGGATTTAAAAGAAAAATTAGTATCGTCTTTTATGGCATTTGAAGAGCAAATCGATGTGAACGCGAGTTTGCATGATGTACGCACTTCAGCCATTAAAAATTTTGAAACCAAAGGGTTTCCAACTAAAAAAGAGGAAGCTTGGAAATATACTTCACTGAATGCGATTTTAAAAAATGACTATTCAGTGTTTCCAAAACACGAAAATGCGATTGAATTTGCTGCCGTAAAAAAATACTTTTTGCATGAAATCGACACCTATAAGGTGATTTTTGTAGATGGAAAATTCTCGTCTTTTTTGTCAGCTACAACACATGATGGAATTGATGTTTGCTTGATGTCTTCGGCATTGACCAAACCAAAATACAAAATGATTATTGACTCCTATTTTAATAAAATTGCAAGTCAAGAAGAGAGTTTGACTACTTTAAACACTGCTTTTGCTAGTGAAGGAGCTTATATCAATATTCCTAAAAGTAAAGTGGTGGAAAAACCCATAGAAATTATTTATTTTTCTACTGGAAAAGAAAATGCTTTGATGGTACAACCTCGAAATTTGGTGGTTGTTGGTGAAAATGCCCATGTTCAAATTATTGAAAGACATCAATCGTTGAATGAAAATCCAGTGTTAACCAACTCCGTGACTGAGATTTTTGCTCAAAAACGTGCTATAGTTGATTATTATAAGATTCAAAACGATGTACAATCGGCTAACTTGATTGACAATACGTATATTTCTCAAAAACAAGAAAGCCGTGTTTCGGTACATACCTTTTCATTTGGCGGAAACATTACTAGAAACAATTTGAATTTCTATCATTTTGGGGAGAGAATCGATTCTACTTTGAAGGGGATTACGATTATTGGTGATAAACAACATGTTGATCATTTCACCTTGGTCAACCACGCTATGCCTAATTGTGAAAGCCATCAAAATTACAAAACCATTATTGCGGATAGCGCAACAGGCGTTTTTAATGGTAAAATCTATGTTGAAAAAGAAGCGCAAAAAACGGATGCTTTTCAACAAAATAATAACCTCTTGATTGGAGATAAAGCGACCATCAATGCAAAACCTCAACTAGAAATTTTTGCTGATGATGTCAAATGTTCCCACGGATGTACTATTGGTCAATTGGATGAAAGTGCCATGTTTTATATGCAACAACGCGGTATTCCAAAGAAAGAAGCCAAAGCGTTATTGATGTATGCCTTCTCTAATGAAGTGATTGAAAGCATCAAAATACCTGAATTGAAGCAACGAATTACTAAAATAATAGCTACTAAATTAGGCGTTAATTTGGGATTTGATTTATAGTTTTTAACTCTAAAAACACCATTCCTATAGCTATAAGGACACAAAGAGCGCGAGGTTATTATGCTTTGCACTCTTTGCTGTTTATTTACAGAACCTTACAAAAATATTTAATGCATCTTCATAAAAACATTCCAAAAAAATAATTTTAACAAATTCATAAAACACACGTCCTTTTTTTTACTTTTGCCGTTCTAATTTAGAGCCATTTCTATTCGCCTAGAAAATGGTTTTGGCAAATGAAATACCTTATAGCAGTTCAATGAACAACAGCAAGAAAGTAATTACCTTAATTTTAGTAGTCACTATAATTCAATTGTCATTGTCTGTTTTTTCCAGTCAGTTTATTGACTACTACCCTTATTTTAAAAACGTTAATTTACTTTCGGATGTTTTGGTAAAGGAAACACCTCAAAAAGAAATTTATACAAAGAAATGTAAAGAAATAAAAACTGAAGTTGGTGATTTACCGATGAATGATTTTGATGCCTATGAAAAGAAGGGGACGTTGATTCGATTTAACTCCGATACGCTTTCGCCAGCATTGCAAAAATTCAATGAGAAGTTAATTGCTTTATCAGAAGGAAAGAATGTGAAAATAAGAATTGCTTGGTTTGGAGACAGTCAGATAGAGGGCGATTTTATTACACAAGATGTTCGAGAGCAACTTCAAAATTACTTTGGGCAACAAAAAGGCGTAGGCTACGCTCCTTTGACCTCTATTTCTTCTGATTTTAGAAGAACTGCTAAAGTGGTTACCACGGGCGATATTAAAACCGATAACTTCAAGAAACAAGACTATAATGCTGGGCTATTTTTCTCGGGCTATTCCTTTTTCAGCAACAATTTAGACGTCAATTTTCAAGATAATGTTAGAAAAAGTAGTGAGCAAATTACCCAAAAATGGCTGTTGTTTGGCCGAGGTGATTCTATTGCCATAAAACTGCACGATACGGTGCGAAAATATCCTGCCAACTCTGAATTCAATCGCGTTTTAATAGGAAGCGGAGTTTCCAACAAAGTAAAGTTTACGGTTTCTTCCAAACGAACCCCAATTTATGGGATAAGTTCAGAGCCATCATCGGGGATTGTGTTGGACAACTTTTCTTTCCGTGGGATTACAGGTGTTGAGTTAAAGAAATTAAACAGTGCACTTCTGGCTCAAATCAATAAATCAGGCTATTATGATTTGATTGTGTTTCAATATGGCGTCAATTTGATGTTCAAACCTAATGACACGAATTACGATTATTACTATCGAGCGATGCGACCTGTACTTAAAAAGTTCAAAGACAATATGCCTAATACGGAATTCTTGATGTTTAGTTGTTCCGATAGAGCGTTCAATTATGATGGAACTTGGAAAACAGCCATTGGAATTGATTCATTAATTGCTACTCAAGCGCGTTTGGCCTATAATAATGATATTCCTTTTTATAATTTTTATAAGTCCATTGGCGGAAGCGGCACTATAGTAAAATGGGCCGACAGCACCGTTCAGTATGCTAATAAGGATTATATTCACTTTAATTATAGAGGTGCCAAAGCGGTGGCTAAAACCATTTTTACAGCCTTTATAAACGACTACAACAAAGCCGTAAAACTAAAAAAAGCGAATTTGCCTATAGTATCTCAAAAAACAATTCCGACAAAAGTAATTCCAACAAAAGCTGTTGTAAAAGAGACGCTTATTAAAAAAATAGATACTCCAAAAACGACAACCACAAAACCGGATATATCTAAAGGCAAGGAAAACATTCAAAAACCAACCGAGAAAAAAGTAGATTCTTTATGATAGACATTGATTGGAATAGTGTACTCCATCAGCTTTTGTATGATGCTCATAATCCGTTGTTGTTTAACAATGGGTTCTTTGTATACTTTTTGGTGGCGTTTATTTTGTTGTATTATCTTTTTAGAAAAAATTACAAGCATAGGGCTATTGTTTTAACGGTATTTTCTCTTTATTTTTTCTATAAAGCCAGTGGCACTTTTGTGGGGATAGTTATTTTATCGGCTTTTTTCAATTATGGTATTTCTAATTTAATCTTTAATGCCAAGAAGAAATCGGGTAAAGGCTTCTTTTTGTTTTGGAGTGTTATTGTCAATTTGGGTGTGTTGTTTTACTTTAAATACACCAATTTTTTTATAGAAGTAGTCAATAATTTTTCTGACTTAAAGTTTGACCCCCTCCATATACTTTTGCCTATTGGCATCTCGTTCTTTACTTTCGAGAACCTCAGTTATACTATTGATGTATATCGAGGTGAGATAGCACCTGAGAAAGGTATTGTGAATTACTTATTGTTCCTTTCGTTCTTCCCAAAATTGGTTATGGGCCCTATTGTGAGAGCGAAAGACTTTATTCCGCAATTGAAGAAGGAGTATTTTGTGAGTGACTCTGATTTTTCAAGAGGGTTTTATTTGATAGTCACTGGATTAATCAAAAAACTGATTATCTCCGATTATATTTCGGTGAATTTGGTCAACTATGTTTTTGATGGTCCACATTTGCACAATGGGTTGGAATGTTTGGTGGCGCTATATGGTTATGCCATTGTAATCTATTGCGATTTTAGTGGCTATAGCGATGTAGCCATTGGAATTTCCAAATGGATGGGAATTACTATTCCGACTAACTTTTTGTCGCCTTATCAAAGTAAGTCGGTGAGTGAATTCTGGCGACGATGGCATATCTCCTTATCCAGTTGGCTTCGTGATTATTTGTATATCTCCATGGGAGGGAATCGCAAAGGGAAGTTCAGAACCAATTTGAATTTGTTTTTAACGATGTTGATTGGAGGATTCTGGCATGGGGCTAGTTGGAATTTTATTATCTGGGGGGCTATGCATGGCACTGGTTTAATGATCAATAAACTATGGACGGCACTTTTCGGAAAAATTAGAATCCTTCCTAAAGCCATTACAAATTTTATCTTCGCTATAGTTACGTTTCACTTTGTGTGTTTCTGTTGGATTTTCTTTAAGGCAAGCAGTTTAGATACCGCTTTGCAATTCCTGCATCAAATTGTCTATCAATTTACGTTTGATGGCGTTTATGAGTATGTAGACAACTACAAATATGTCATCATTATGATTGTGATTGGGTATTTGATTCACTTGATTCCGGATAGTTTTCCAGAGAAGGTGATTGAAAGACAGAAGCGTTTACCTTTGGTATATTATATTGTGGTGATGATGGGGTTTATTGCGTTGTATTCGTTCTTTAAAAGTGCGGAGCCGGTGATGCCGATTTACTTGCAATTTTAATTTTTAACACAAAAGAAACAAAAGTTTTTTTAGTAAGACACAAAGGTGCTTTGCTTGATTGGGACTTTTTTTTAGAACGCCGATGAGAAGGATGCTTCGCAAACGCGGATTGTAGCGCATTTTTTTAACTTCAAAGGCATAGATTATCTCTGTGCAACAATCAATAATTCTTACACAAAAAATCATTCCAAGCTTTTACAAATGCATCTACGAATAAGTTTCCTTGCAGAATGTAGGCATCTCGTGAAAAATGTACTAAATCGGAGCGCAGGAGTTGGTTTGCTTTCCAAATTTTAGCACCTTCCAATCCTTTGCTTACGCGAAACAAATCCCAATAGACTAGGTTGTTTTCATTGCAATAGTCAATTAAGGCATTGGTGATGACCACCAGCGATTGGTTGGGACTGTGTTTTTTGAAATAAGAAACAGGCGGTGTGGTCAGAATGATACACGCATTAGGTGAAATGGTTCGCAACTTATGCACCATTGTTTTGACTTCTACTAGAAATCCTTCGCTGGTTAGATTAGGGTCTTGTGCTTCATTGGTTCCTAGAGAAACGATGTAGCAATCGGCGTTGAGGTACTTCAATTGTTTCCAAAAGCGCGAGGTTTTGTTAAAATCGGAGTATTTAGCGCCGTTGGCACCAATGCTGTGATAGATGATTCCGCTGGTTTCCTTTTTCTCTATAGAAGCCCCATAAAAAGTGATAGTATCAGTGGTGGGAAAGGTTAGTCTGAATCCGGAGGCAGGTGTTTTTAGGTCTAATGCTGCATAGGTTGGTGCTGAGGGATAGCAGGCATTTTCGGCTTGAGTGTCGTTGTATTCCATAAACAATTCGGAAACCTTGCCTCCCATAAACAATTTCACGCGATCAAAATTGTCTCTGTAGCCGTTGATGGTTCGCAGGTCGAAGGAGAACTCGGGATTTATGTTTTGGGACTGCATACCAAAGGCAGAGATGCCACAAGGCACGACACTATCCATTCGGGTGACGCGATTGTATTTCCAGACGGTTTTAGAGCTGGAAGTAATATCGGAAGGAGCGTTGGTTTTGGCCACTTGATAGGGAAAAATAAGTCCTCGTCCTGCATTGCCAAAATAAGTTTGTAGTTCACTTCTAATGGTAGCTGTTTCTATATCGGCTTGGATGTGGGAGTCGCCAATATGAACAAATACAGCATTTTCTTTACTGAAATGCTTAATCTTATAGAGTTTGGCA
>CAIWKX010000091.1 GCA_903913315.1 uncultured Bacteroidota bacterium
CCCGTTTCTGACAAGCCTCACAGCCTCCATCTTGAATTCCAGGGTATATTTAGCCCTTGTTCGTTTCTCGCCCATTTTGACACCTCCATAACTATATTTTCACCTATAGTTAAGAGGTACGTTTTTCAGGGGCAAGGTCATTGGATCAAATTTAAAAAAATAAATATCTAAAAAATTCCAATCTATTTCGTTAGTTTGCCTGTCCAAAAATTAGTTTCTAGTTTGTTAATTACAGGATATTCTAAGAACTCTGATTTATATTGTTTATTTTTTCTTAATAGAAAAAAAATTGAAACAGCAAAATTCGGAAATAACTTTGACAAAAATCTAGCAATGATCGGTGGAAAAGGATAAAAATTAGAGCCTTGAAATAGTTCAACTGAATACAAATCAGATGATGTTCTAATTAAAAAATTTTCAAGATCCTTTTTAGTAAATCCTCGTACATGGCTCCCACTACTTTGAATACAAGTAGGTTGATAGCCCAATAGAAGTGCTAATCTATTATGAGCGGAGGCAAGGTTCGGCACTCCTATCAAAAAGTGCCCGCCAACTTTAAGTTTTTTACTAACTTGATCAAAAATCCAAAAAATTTCTTTGCAATGCTCTAGTGTCTGATTTGCTATTATGAGATCTATAGAATTATCTGAATCTGGAAAAATATCAAGCTCAAGATTAACTAAATGCGCATCAAATCCAAGTTCTAATAAATTATTGATGTTTGGTTTATATGAATCATATGCGATTAATTTTGGATTAGAAAAAACAGCTTTGCAAGTACTTAGATCTGTACCACCTCCTGCAGCTATATCAAGTATTGTCTGAGGATTAAACTTAATAAGATAACTACAAAATTTAAATACAATTTCTCTACCCCAATTTAAATCCCTACTAATCATGATTTTTGCTCCTATTGTTTATTGGAATATTATAAATTGAATAATTCAAATATTATTTTCACAAGCAATCTCTACAATTATAAAAAAGAATATATATAAAAACTAACAAAAGCTAAAGTTTTATAATTTTCATCAATTAATTAAGTAATCCTCTCAGAAAACTATAAAACTATTCTTCGTAAAGTTTAAATGCTTCGACTGCATGACGATTGCATTGAAGACCCCTATATTTATTCAATCCACAAATACCCTCTAAATAATTAAAACTTATAGTTTGAGATTCATAAAGACTCATAGTAGCTAACTTATTATTTAAGTCACGAATTTCTACAAAATGGTCGTATTGATTGAAAGTAGTCCATACTTCGTAAAAAAAAATCTTTAGACTATTAGGCAATTTAGTCTTTATATCTAACAAACAAGCAGTTACAATATGATGATCCGGGTGATTGTCATTAATATTTGGAGCGAATATATAGTCATAATTCCATTTAATATTTAAAATTTTTGATCTCAATTCATGAACATCAATTTCAGAATCTTCCAAATTGAAATCTCCTACTATATTAAAATTTTTGTATTCTGAGACTTTTCTAAACTCAGTTAATCTTAACTGCTTGATTTGAGAATTATCCAAACTAACACTCTTATCCACCTTTCCGCCTCGGGTTATTAAAACAACATCAACGAGTTTTGCATTTTCGATAATACTGAAACAACCAAAAGTTTCGTCATCGGGATGAGGTGCGAAAATCAGCACCTTCTTTCCGTCTAAGTTTAATTCTCTCGGAAAACTTGATAAAACTTTAAATGATGAATAGAAAAATCTTAAGCTAATTAAATAAGATAATATTCTAAAAAATTTAGATTTAAATAAATACTTTAATTGTTTCATTATTAAGAATTAGAAAATATGGAACCGACTTATAACTTTACTGAATACTTAATTTAAATATTAATTGGAAAAAATATCTTTCCAACTCCTCAATTTCGGCATCTTAAAACTTTGTGTATCTGTAAAATGAAATTTATGACTTTTGAAATCATAAGCATAAAAAAAAATATATAAAAAAAGAAAAGCGTATTAATGATAATAAACTTGAAAAGTTACATGAATATTAATGGATATTATTCAACTACCCTAGTGAAATTCTCATATCAAAATAATATTAGGATTAGTGATATTACAGTTTAAAAGCAGCCCTCTTTCAGAGTGAAACAATATCTCAGTTCATTAGTAAATTAAAATTAATCTAGTAACAATTACAACAATCATGGATTAATAAAATTTAATCCAAAACTTTCCCTATAAATTTCATAACTGTTCAGTCTAGCAAATATTGATATGTAGGTATGAGGTTGCCCCTGTTAAACATACTTCTTAACTGCTTGAATTATGCAACGTCTTTCCGTGTTGCATGCCATCGTCTCTCAAACTCCATGGGGCTTACATAACCTGAAGTTGAGTGTAGCCTTTTGCAGTTGTAGAAACTGATCCAGTTCATCACTTCATCCATCATGGCTCGTCTTGTCGCAAATCTTTGCCCGTACAGTCGAGCAATCTTTAGCTTACCCCACAGGCTCTCCGTTGGAGCGTTGTCCCAGCAGTCCCCCTTACGGCTCATTGAACTTTGCATCTTGAACTCAGCAATAACTCTCTTGAAGTCATCGCTGCAGTACTGTCGCCCCCTGTCTGAGTGGAAGATCACCCCAGGCTCAGGATTTCTCCTGAACCAAGCCATCTTCAACGCATCTACCACCAAGTTGCTCTCCATCGTAGGCTTCATACTCCAGCCTACG
>CAIWKX010000092.1 GCA_903913315.1 uncultured Bacteroidota bacterium
TGTAGGGGCAGCTTGTGACGGGAGTGCAGTAATACCTGCAAACGCCAATGCACCAACTACGGCTACAGCGATCTTTTTATTTAGCTTCAATTTATACCTTTCGTATACGTTGTTTATTATCCCTGATCAGGATATCGTGTCATGTTGAACACGAATACTCTAATGTTATCATAATAACTTTTTTACGTCAAATATGATATATTTTGATTAAACAAGCACTAAAGTTATATAAAAATTAACCTTTTGCTTCTCATAGTTTTCTTTTGCATATATCAAATGATTTTTTAATTCATTATATGCGTCAAATAAATCACCTTTAAAAATTTTTTCGTACTTAGTGGTAATATCTATACACATTGTAACTTTTTTATTACCTAGTTTTTTAGATAAATAATTAAATATGTATTCATAATCCATATCCTCAAAACTTCTAAGAAACATAATTGCAATTTCATCTTTTCTTTTTTTAATTTTTTTAACAGCTTTTTTTGTAAAGAAACCATAAAAATGAAATTCATTATCAGTAATTATACCATTTGAAACTGCATAGTCAAATGCTGCAGTTACAGCACTAGGCCCTGGCAAAACATTATAATCATTTTGTAAAAAATAACTATAATGAAGTATAAACATTCCAGGATCGCATATTGACGGAGAGCCATCATCTGACACTAAAAGTATATTCTTACCATTTTTTAATTCATTTAAAAAAATATCATTATTACTTAAATTTTCACGATCTAATTCTACAATCTTGTGCTTTAAATTTAAACCAAGGTTGTCAAATAGCTCTTCTACTTTCCATCTGCTTTCAACTATAATTATGTCATTTTTTTTAAAACTTTCGATTAAGTTTAGCGTGCAATCCATGTAGTTACCTATTGGCATTGTTCCAACTGTTAGCTTGCCATTCATTTAATAAATAAACTTTCTAGGCTTTTTTAATTCTTTTTGTATTTTTTTATATCTATACCAAAAAATAATTTTTCTTATCATTTTTCCCTATTTTCTAGAAAAATAGATGCCCAAAATTCATGTACTAAAACTCCATGGTGGCTATCTCTTCTTCTCAAATCATACTTTAACATTTTACCCGTTGGTCTTTTTTCTTGAATTAGCTTCTTAAAAGCATCAGTTTCGTTGGCATTTTCATTAGCAGGCAATTCAACAAAATGATTAAATACTCCAATGTTTTTATAATGCCAGTTGTCTAGATGCTCCCAAGTTCCCCAAATTAATTTAATGTTTTTAGATTCACAATATCTTTCAAAAAGTTTCCAACCCATTAGAAATCTAATTAATTCTTCTCTATATCTTCCTTCAGTAACAAGCCCATCATGCCATGATCTTTGAACATATTTAAACCCATGGTCATATCCCTCTTCAGTCCACTCATAGAACCTACACAAATTAGGCAAGATTATGTATAATTCATCTGGAGTCCCATAATCTTTTTCATATATAAGAAAAAGACTTATTATTTTTTCCCAGCCCGCCCCAGCACGTCCTATATTAAAATAACCAGAAAGTTCTTCTTTTTCAAATATTTTATCATAAAGAACTTTTGCCCAAACTGTATCTGAGGGTGAGCCTACTCCTTCTGTTTCTGAGCATCCAGCAAAAAGTATATGTTTTTTATTTTCATGGTTTTGTTTAAAATCATCGGACCTAAAATACTGCCTATTTATTTTGTATTCCACAGATCCATCATCTTCAACCCCCCCATTTATTTCTGAAGGATATATTGAAAACGTTAAACCATTTTCATTTATCTTGTCATGCATCCAAGTTTTATCTAATTGATTAAAAAAAACATCTGGGGCATTTTGTGCAGGTAATGGAGTTTTAAAAATTTTTTCTAATTCTTTCACTTTTTTACCTGCTTTTGTTGCTTAACAATCTGAAACGGAGCAGATGTATAAATATCATTGTTAGCAGCAATTTCAAGAGCTTTCTCTACACTTGCTCCAGCGGACAACGCACCAATAGCGAATTGATGACCATTCCCAATACCGTAAATACCCTCGCTATTAAGTGTTACGGTGTAATCATTTCCAATTTCAAAAATTTCTCCATCAAA
>CAIWKX010000093.1 GCA_903913315.1 uncultured Bacteroidota bacterium
CATGATCTACAGAAAATTGTGTGTTAAGTTCAGTAAAATTATTTTGTATGTTCAAATAATCTTCATTTAATCCTATAAAGCCTGTTGGAATCCCTGGTTGATATGACATCATTTACCTATAATTGTGTTAATCTTCCGGCTTTTCTCAGCCATAAAATTTGAGCGTCTATTTGAACTTCTTTTGTTTGTGCATCGTTAGACATTTGCAAATTGGAAAACGTATATTGAAGAGTTAAAAAATTCGCTCTTGTAGCACAAAAAATTCTTTGCCAAAATTTAGTTCCCTGCCTTGCTACTGCATATTCAGATGGCGATGTAGGAATGACTGTATTAAAAAATGTATCGGGAACTTCAGGAAAAACCCCTGCAATTTGATTTTCATAAAGTGTATTAGATGGAGTTTGGTCATCGTAATTTAAATAAACGTAAAGAGAAATTTCTCCGTCTTGAATTGCAGGCATTAGGACGTCAACAAATCCCATTTGAATATTTTGACCTTCGTCAATAAAATTAAACTTTTTTGATGTTATGTTAAAATTTTCACGAATGTTTATTACGCCATTTCCTACGTATGTACCGGCTGGACTTCCAACGACAGGAATGCTAAACATTCCATCAACCGAATTGTATGTGTTTAATGTAAAATTATCTTTGTCGATAACCGTAATTCCATAAACACCGTTGTTTAAATTGGAAAATGGAGTTGTAGACGGAATGCCGCTAATGCCTATCACAAAACCACTTTGCATATTGTGATTTGGACTGGTAACTTGAGCAATCCCGGATCCGTTATTGACAATATTTGAAATGAAAAGACTAGGATCATTTACCGTTAATTGATCAAGTTTTTCAATAAATCCTTGTTGATTTCCTCCAACAATTATGGGGTCTCCCGCATCATCATCAAGCCATGTTTTTTTGTATTCAATCCACGTTTGGGGAATTTGAAGCCAATTGGGGCTCGTTTGTAATTGAAAGGTCCCTAATGTGGTTAGAGAATCATTAAAAATTGCCCATGAATCATTTTCGTAATTGTAAACGAGACGTGCAGTTGGAAAAATCCAATTGGTATTTACTATCGTTCCATAAAATTGCACTAAAGGAATTGTCCAATAAGCTAAGCGATTAGGAAAATCTCTGATTCCTTGAACACGTGAAACCCCGTTATTTAAAGTGTTAAATTGAAAAACAAAGTCCGGAATTTTTATGTCGATTCTTTCGGCTTTATAACTGTCACATTCTAATATTCCTTTATCCCCAATACTAACTAACGACGTATCAAATTGTATCGCTGCAAACGTGCTTTCGGCGCCTAATTCCGAATTTACTTTTTCTATTTGAAAAGGGGCTATACTTCGTCCGGTATATCTTAATTGCCACGTAGAATGTTCACAATAAATTACGAGATTGTCTCGAACAAATCCCACGGAAACAATATCTTCACTGGTGGGTATATCTAAAAACCCCCCTTGGCCTCTTATGTCATCTCTCCATGATCCCGTAGCTGGTGGACCAGATGAATAAGTAATAAAAGGATTTCCAATTGTGGACCATCTTATGCGATTAGAATAATTTTGAGCACTTCCAGCGCCCGACGCTGTTAAACCTTCATAAGTATTAAACACAACCATTCTTCCCCTGTAAGGAAGATTGCAAAGCCAATTGTAAAGGGTATTTGTACTGTCTATTTTACTCCATGTTCCTGACGTAAAATTAATCCAAGATGTTCCGTCAGTTATTCTTGGTGGATCCCCTCCGCTTGATTCACCTCCACTCCCGTTTGTTACCCAAAATAATTTTTTTCCTGTAGTAGTAAACGGGGGATTTGCACTAATCCAATAATTTGTCGACCAAAAAAAATCAGTGCCGGCAACGTTTATCCCTGCTGAATTCCATGTTGTACCGGTAATAAATTCTTGAAATTGTTTTGTTAATCCATTAAAAATGTATGCATAAGTTTGATCAAAAAAAACCGTTTGATCTTGAGATGAATTTTGTAGTTCTCTAGTTCTTATTCCCATCACAGGTAAACCGGGATAATAACCAATTGTACCGGTCATTGTTTCGGTTGTTGCACCAGTTATGGTTAATCGACCAGTAGCATAATTGATCGTACCCCCGGTTCCCGTGCCCCCCGCAGCTGTCAATGTTCCGTTTTTATTAGGATCGGTGTAAGTTGTTCCGTCGGTTCCACCCACTAAATTAATTGTTCCGGGAGCAATGGAAGCCGTCGATTCCAAACTTAAAGCAGTTATTAGGTTAATAGCACCAGCAGTTAAAGCATTGGCCACAGATACAGAACGTTGGAGTCGGCCAAGAAATTGATACCCTTGTTTTCTTTTTATCCTTTCTCTCCAAACAAAAGCATTTTGTAAAATTGGGTAAGCATCGTTGGGTAAAAGAAAATTTTCTCTTTCTTGTACTAAACCCGTTTGATTGCCTGTGATTTTTAAGGGTTTGTAACCTGCCATTAAAAGACCTGCCCGATTCCCCATCCAGTGCCATAGCCATATCCTGTCTGAGTAGAGTTAAAAAGAGTAATATTTGGCTGCTGTATTTCTTCAACGGCCTGCCTTTCTAAAACAAGTCCTTCTTGACGTTTAAACCCTTCCATAAGGTTTTCTACTCCCTCCATGTCTTGACGGTCTCTGAGGATCTCCATAGCGGCGCCATAGGCAATATATTGGGACCATTGGTTTAAAATAGGGTTGTCTGTGGTATTCATAAATTGAGCCGGTGTTTGATAAACTTCGACTTCGCATAAGTAAACATTGTCCGGAACGGGTCGAATTGTTATTTCGTTATTCCAAAATAATAAATTATAGGGTCTACCAACCTGATAAGTTGCTGCCCAAATATTTAATTGTGTTCCTGCTTGAAGGGGTACCGGCAAAAGTAAGTTAATTTGAGTCGTGACATAATTGACCGTACCACAATATTGCGGGGTTAAAGAAGCTGGTGGCGATGGAACTGGTAAAGGAGATAAAGGAGGTATTGCAGGCAGTTGAGCGCCCATAGAGTTTAAATAAACATTGTTTCCTACGTTATTTTGATTTAAAAATAACAATTGACCTTTTGTGGTGTTTGATCCTATTCCTTCAGAATTAACAACAGCTCCCCCATCATCAATAATTCGTATAGGATTTCCATTTTGATCAATTCCACCGATAACAAGCTGAGTGCTTAAAATGCCAAAATTAGGTTGAGGAAATGGATTTTGATTATTACCAAACAAAACAAAGGAAAAAGTGTTGCTAGATAGCCAATTTCCCCCGCTTGTATAAGCGGTGTAACTAGTACTGTTAACCCCGTTCAACGTAAAATTATTTTGATCAATTACGGTAACGGTATATGTGTTTCCATTGAGTTGTGTCATACCGGAAACATTTTGAATTGTTATGATCGATCCCGTTTTTAATTGATGATTTGAGCTTGTAATTTGACATGGATTTGCTTGTGTAGCATTAGAAATGCTACCGCCCACACCAGATCCCTGTTGAAATTGAGTAGGATAACGAGGGTACAAATTAAAAAGTTGATCACGATTTTTAAAGAAATTGCCTTGAATTCCTTCAAAATATACAGGGGCTCGAAACCCCTGCATATTATTTACATCAACAGGATAACGATCGACATTAGGTATAGTCAAAAATTTGTATACTGATCGTTGTTGGTCAATTTTTATAGCATAAGGAAAATCATTTTGGTAGAACAAATTGACCGCAGATTGGATATCAAAGCTGGTTAAAGAAGCTTGGCCAGCTGACGCCGTCAATCTCCTTACTTTTTTTTCTATAAACGTATAGGTTGAATCTGCCTGGGCTACTGAACTCATATAATCGCCTTACTTTAGATAAGGCGATTAATTCGCCCTATCTAGTTTTTCTATGCTCTTTCCCATGACAGGATCGGCATAACCAAATTACCTCTAGAGGCTTCATGTAATCTTCATGATGAGCCTCTGTTTTGCATTCCTTAAGACATCTACTGCATTGATTAGGTCTAACAAGTTTTCCTTCTTTGATGGCAGCATAAACAAATGATCTAGCTGCATGATTTAAAGGTCTTTTGTGCCTATCTTTTTTTGTGTATTGCCTTAATTTTTCTTTATTATTGGCTTTCCAAATTTTCTGTTTTTCTAAAACGTTATTTTCGTAATAATAATTAAGAGCCTTTTCACTTATTTCCTTACGTTTTCTGGATTGATAATCTTTTCTCCATTCTTTCCATTCATTAGTTTGTCTTCTTTTTTCAGAACGTAATCTTTCTTTTTCAAAATATTTTTCAGGATTTTTTAATTTTCTTTTTTTTAGTTTTTGTTTTTTGCATTCTTTGCAAAATCCTTCTAATGTATTTAATCTTTTTTTAAAGAATTCACTTTCATTTTTTTCTAAACCGCAATAACTACACTTTTTCATATAGGACTCCTTTTGGCTGCCTATATTATAGATGAGCGGTTATATAAAGACTACATTTAAAACCCGCTCGCCACAAACTTGTGAAGCCATTCGCCTTCTTCATCTCTATCTAAAGGAGATTCATCTTTTCTTACCGCTTCTCCATCAATACTGACTAATCCACTTCGTCTTGGTAATTTTTTTGTTGAATCATTAACTTCATTTACCAACCCCAAAGGCACTTCGTAAGTTTTTCCGGGTATAAAATGCCAAATTTGAATAGGATCGCCCGCATATTTACAGTAACTTTTTGTAAGTCTTTCGTGACGTCCTCTTGAATTCATGTATTCAGCTTTAACAAGTTTGGAATCTTCTTTTTTTTGTCTTTCCAATTCTTTTTTGTGTTCTGGTTTAAAATTTTTAAATTCATCAAAAGGAACGCTATTTGTAAGTGTATTGATTAATCCATGCAGTTCTCCGCCTGCTGTTGACATCAAAAGTTTTGACATAATCTAATTTCCTATGTTGTTTAATGATTGAAAAGGCACCAAATTTGTGTTGTTGTTGTACTGTAAATTTCTTGATCCATTTGGAGATATCGATGCTGGTTGTTCAACATTTCCTGAGGGAATCACAAAAGGGTCAAAAAGTGAGGAATCGAGGTTTAATGTAAAATTCAATCCATTTATTGATGTAATGGTTCCAACTAAATTATTTGCCTGAAACATACCGTAAGTTTTTGGCACAAAAAGTCTGATTGCCATTCCCACGATGTAAGTATTTGCCTCTGTCGTCGAATTTCCTATTTCAACACTTACCACCATAGGGGATGATTGCGTGATTGCCGTAATCAGCAGGGAACTAGGTATTTGAATCACCGGAGGCAGATAGTTGTTAGCCATATAATCTTTTTTTAATTCAGGATCTAAAAAAAGGTGAAAAAATCTCACCTAAAACATTTTGTTTTACTTATAGGAATTTATTTTCTTTTTTTCCTATTTTCTATAACTGTCTTTTTCATATGACAATTTGCACATAGAATTTGCAGGTTTTCTATGGATAACCTTCCACTGACTATTCCTTTGAATAGTTTTTCGTTACAAATTCTATTCTTATTATCTTTACTTATTGGTTCTATGTGATCTATTTGCAAAATCTCGTAATCTGATATTCCACAATTTCTACATGAACCCCCAAGTAAGTCTAATGTTTTATTCCTGTTTTTCTCGTACATTCTTCTGTACAGTATTCTCTTATCTTCTAATGATTTGTATGGCATATCCACCTCCGCAAATCATTATAGTGGGTGGGGTATTTAAACCCCACCCTTTTCACCCACGTGTAAACCTTTTTCCTGATGTCAGGAAAATGGTGTTATTACTAGCTAGGAACCGGTGCATTAATTGTTCCCGTTTCCATTTTAAATGCCTGCCATGCGATCACGTCGTTTGCTGAACCCCCTGGGTTTTGAGCGCCTGATGGGATGTACATGTAAGGAATAAACTGACCATTATGAAATGGAATATTGGTAAAATTATAACCGGTTTGAACCCCAGTAATTGGATTGTACTGTGTTGATTGACCAGCAGGCGCACAAGTCGCAAACAACTGAGTTGTTGGCGATCCGGAACTTGCAGGAAAAGCAAAAGCAGTAAAATTCGTAGTATTTACGTTAATGGTAAAATTGTAGGCGTCTACAATTGCTGTAACGACTACGGGAAGGTTTTGACCTAAATAGTAGTTGTTCAGTTGAACCATTCCAAAAGATCCCGGAATAGTAAACTCTAGTTTTTGTCCTAAATAAACGCTATTTGCTTGTGATACTGTTACTTGACCCTGTGAGGCTTGAGTAACATTAGTCACATACAAAAAGCTAGGTTCTACTGGAGTAAACTGACTAACTCTACGAACTTGGAATGAAGTTGCTCCTGCTGAAAAGCCTGATGCGTTCAATCCTGTTAATGTAAAACCAGATCCAGAAACAGATGAAATTGTAAAAGTCATCCCTGAAATTTGTTGCATTCCAACCGCATTATAAATAACGACTGTGTCGCCATTTGAATATGTATTGGTAACTGATGCAACCGCTGGATTTGCGTTTGTGATTGTCGTTCCGGTCAATGCCGCTTGTGGAGCTGGAAACCTATTTACATAAGTAAAGCCCGTTGCGCTAAGAGCTGCAAATGTCGATGCTGTCATGGTGTTAGCAGAATTTGCCTTTACCCATGAAATTCCATCTGCTGTTGCTGTTAATCCCCCACCAAACCATTCACCGATAACATTTCGCCCGGTAGATTGGGTAGTAGCTAATTGAGTCAAATTGTAGGTTTTAAAATAATCCACTCCTGACGGCAGAGGAATAATTTGATTAGCTGCTGTAGAGGGTTGTGTAAACGTCCCTTGAGTTACAATAGTAAATGCCATGATAATCTCCTTATGATGGTTGGAATGTTGTTACGTTCAAACCAGAGATCCAGTTTTGATTTGTGATCGCTCTTGCAATCGCAAATTTGGCGTATAATTGACTGTTTTGAGCAACTGACGACACAACCCAAGGTGGTCGATAACCGATCACGGCTGTGTAGTTGTTTTGCTCAATTTTTGCAGCCGCTTCTAAACCATACATAGGAATTGTGTAGACTGTATTACCCTTTAAAGAAATTCCTGTTGTCTTTGCAGCTTTTGATGAAACAAAGAAACGGAATCTAGAAATAGAGCAATATTCTTCTGGTCGAATACCTTCTTGTGTGGGATAAGCACTTTTTAACAAAACACCTTGAACTTTTTGAAGATCAGCACAAAGATTAGTATTTGCAAGTGCAATAAAGGCGTCTCGAACTCCACCGGTCGCAAATTTTAAAGTCGCTTCCATGCTAGTTAGCATTGAACGAGCATCATTGCCAAGTAAAATATTTTCGATGTTATTTACATCGTTTAAACTAATATTACTTGGCTGGTCTGCGTTTAAACCGCCAGTGGCGTTGATGTAGGAAACTGAGCTTGCGAATAAATCCCGCATAAGCAAGTCTTCTTTTTCACGCACCCACTGCCCTAAGAGAGCTGTAAACTTTGTGAGCGTTTTTGAGTTTTCCCATAAAACGATTTGTTCGTTTGTAACAATAGATTTAGCGTAGATTTCCATTGTTGCATCGATGTCCGTGCGTACAGGGACCTCGCTGGCGGGATCGATTCCAGAACCGTCTAATTGACCGCCGTCCGTAGACAAACGCTCAAAACGAGACATACGAGTCGTTTTACCGATATAACTTTCTGCATGGTGAAGATCGACTCCGTAAGAGTGGATCAAATTGAACATAGGTGTTGACAATAGGTCTTCAGAAGCCTGAACAGGAAGCTCAGGGGCCATATTCTGAATTCCCGTAATACCTGTCGAGAATGTCATGTTACCCTCTTTAAATAAGTTAAAAATTTCTTTTTATCTTACGTTAAAGAGGCGTAGGCTCTTTGCTAGAGCACGACTCTAACTTTGCGTTAAATTTAACTTATCAATTATTTTCTTTAATTCCAACAAAATGTTTTATTCTTTCAATTTCGCACGCCATTACACATAAAGCTTTAAAAAGATTAAAAGGGTAAATCATATGTTCTGGTATCGGAGAATCTGGATATTCTTCCTGATATCGTAAAAGCATTTCTTCATTTTGTTTATCTTCTATGTCTGCATGATTTCCAAATGTGGAACTTAAAGTTGAAATTCTATAATCGTTATTATCAGTTATTTTCATTTTTTTACCTTTACCTGCTTTCCCATAATTCGACCATTTTTATCAAATCCATAACGATCGATGAATCAGATTTGATTTTGTATAAATGTCCATGTTTTTTATTCCATTTTTTAGGAAGTTCACTTATTAAAATATCCGTTACATCATCCCCAAAGGCCCATAACATGAAATCATCAACGTTTCCATTACTTATAAATTCTTTTGCAACATCTCGAAGCGTAAACATTAATTCACGCCTTTTAGAATTTTTTGCATTCTTTCCCAGTTTGCTGCTCGTTTTTCTTCTGTTAATCTCGCACTTCCTATCGCTTCACCCGGCTGTGTTACGCCTGTACTTGAAATAGATTTAGGTTTATTAAAGTTAGCTTCTGCCTTTGCTGCTTCTCGACGTGATGTTGTCGTGTTGGGTACGAATTTTTTAACTGCCTTATAAATGTCTGACCATTTATCAAAACCGTCTTGTAGACGTTGTAAAGGCCGTGAAACCTCTGGATAATGATAATCTAAATAATCTAAGTTTTCTTGTGCTATGACTGAATGGAAATCCGGATATGTTTGTGCTAAACGATTAGGATATTCTCTTTGTTCTCTTTCTAATTTTTGTCTTTCTGCTGCTGCTTCTCTTTGCTCAAGTTTTGCTTCCACTAATTTTTCTATTTTTTCTTCATCGCTTAATTCAGGTTCTTGCGCATTCATTCCATAATACTGTTGATAAGCCTGTGGCGATGGCGCTGATTTAGAAAATGCGGCTTCCATCGCTGCCTTTAATGCTGCAACCTCAGCTTCTTTTTCTTTAGCTTTTTTTTCAGCTGCTTCTTTTTCAGCTCTATCTTTTTTTCGAGCTTCTCGAAAAGCTCTCCAGTTTGGATCTTCTGTCGGTTCTGTTTCTGGTTTATTTTCTTGCGGTTTTTCTTGACTTTGTTGTGCAAGATTTGTCTCAGGTTGTTGTGACAAATTTGAATTTTCTTTTTCTGTATTTTTAATGGTTTCTTGATTATTTTCAGGTGTATTAACTGTCATAGTGAGGTCTCCTTATGTCTAATGATAACAAATTAATTGAAAGTACAGAGAATGTAAAGAATCATTTTGAGCACGATCAAAATATGGAAAAACTTCGTAACGAGGTTTTAAAAAAGTTTGAAAATTATAAAAATATTCTAAATTTATTGGCTGCTGATGCTCCCATTCAAACTTTATGTTTACCAACCGCTATAGAAAACGTTTTATTGGCTCACGGCTTGTTGCGTATCTACGATCTTTTCAATTGCGATTTTACTAAAATCAAAGGGCTCGGCAGCAGACGAATCGGGGATTTGACAGCCCGCCTTGATCAGTTCCTCTCTATGCTGTAAAAAGTATTCGTGTTCTGACAATAGATTTATTTTTTGATCGGCTCTTACAAAGTTCCAAAAATGCAATGGGTCAGAATTATAGAATTGTTTTGTTGTTTTGTCGTATTTCCAGCCTTTATAAAAAGCATCGGACCATGCTTTCATGGTCTGATAACGTTTGTCTACTTGAGGCAACGAATGAAGTTCAGCCATAACCACGTCAGATGGTAATATCCATAGACGATGGGTAATAGCGTCTTTTCCTTTGTTATATAAGAACACGGATTGATTTGGACGAGGTTTGGGTAAATAAGGCCACGCATAAAATTTTCTTCTCATCAAATTATGTATTAAAGGATCTTTTGAAATAAGCATTACAATGCAAAATTCATTTTCATCAATAATATTTTTGTGATTTTCGATGCACTGACGCAATTGTGGTAAAATTTCATCAGCTAAGGCGTGGCCTACTTCTAGGGCATCATATTTTGTGTTATCTGAAATTGCTTTTTTGGAAAGTTCGCCAGCAGTAATTCTTTGAGACATATTGATCCTGTGTAAATTTAAATTTTACACAGGAATAACAATAAATTATTTACTTGTCAAAAATTACACCAAATTAGACATGTAATTTTTTTTATATTGACGCCATTGTTGTTTTGTCGGAGATGGAATAATTTTTTCCAAGCTTTTTTTTAGCAATTTTACCCTAACTTTTCTCATTTAAATCGATTTCCTTAGTGTAAGTTTTTCAAACATGTTCATTTTTTCCCAAATTGTCATTTTTTACACGTTTAAATTTTAAACATACAGATCCTTGTTGAGCTAAACAATTAACCATCCATGAGGGCCGGTGGATAACCTGATAATCTTCAGGCGTTGCACCAGTTAAAACCTGAATGCGCATTACGTCTGTTAAAATTTTTATTGATTTTTCTTTATCATTTAGGACTAAATATTCCGCATATTTTTGTAATTCTTTGTCAATTACTTCATAAAATTCAGATATTTCTTCATTTACCAAGTTGGCGATATATCCTAAATCTTCACAATTTTCTATAGGATGACATTCTCCATCAAATTTTACATTTTCCATTAATGATCGCACTCATTTGTTTTTGTGTGCGGTGTTGGTCTGTCTTTACCGGCTTGTGGTAAAAACGCCCCCCACGCATCATTTGCGCCTTTTGGGGTTAAATCCATATTGATTTCCCATTGCTCATTAGGTACGGCACGAGAATTTCCTTTTTTGATTACGTCAGCCGTTTTATCCTTTGAATAATCAGGATTATGATGTGTTTTTTTTGACATAAAACCTCTTAAAATTTAAAAAAGTGGCGGACTTATTTTTTGGACTTATTTGCACCGCCTGTCCGGTTTTAAAGGTAACCAACCTGCTTTTAATGTTTTTCTTTATGTTTCTTAATGTAAGAATTCATCGAATCGACAGATTTTTTATATTCTTCCCCTTGATTCATTTCTGAGGAATATCTTCCATCTGAATATGTAACGTCCTCCATTTTCTTTTCCCAGTGGCCTTCATTAAATTGAGGCATAGCAGCCATTTTATCGTGAGGATGTGCCCCATGTTTTTTATGTTCCTTCATAAAATCTCCTATCCAGCTAATGCCGGTTGTTCATTTGATAATTTATTTACGCCTTTTATGTACTCAGCAAGCTCTAGATTGTTCCTAAAGTTCTTTAAGTCCATATCTTCTAATTCAATCATTGTTTTAACCATTTCAAGATCTGCTTTAGAAGATTTATACTCAGCGTCAGCACTGATATCCTGAATTTTAGCCATCCTTTCATTAGCTGAAGCGTGAAGATCTTGTTCTCTAGCTATATCCACTTTAGCTTTAGCAAACATAGCCATGATTTTTGCATTATCCATTTTTTCTTGCTTTTCAGATTCAGCTTGAGTCTGTTGCATTTGCTGCTGTTGTTCTTCTTCCATATCTGCAATGACTTGTCGTTTATTTGTGATAAACGCAGCTCGGAGAATGCTTTTATCGGGGATGCCAACACCGATTTGTTTAAAGTGCAATAATTGCTGTAATTCCATTTGTCTTTGTGATGTAGAATAATTGCCCTCTTCAACGGCAATGGCGTATTTTTGACTGTGACTTGTCCAAAATCTTGGATCTGCATCATGACCCAAAATATTTCGAATTTTACCTTTGCTGAAGTTTTTTCTAATGGCTTGCAAGCGGATTTTGCCATATAGCCGTTGAGTGTAATCCAATTTATCGAATATAGTTTGTAATGTTATAAGGCCGGCCCCTTGCCTAAGCATAGATAAGATTCCTGACTTATCATCTGTTGCACTGCCCAACAACTCTTCATTTACACCAGAAATTTTCGTAATATCTTCGGCTAAACTATTTGATAATTCTAATAACGATTGTGGTATAGCTACAGGCTCTATTCTTTGAATTTCTCCTGGCGATCTTCCTGATTTTAACGGAATTAAAAATCCATCGCCGCCGCTCGATTGTCTAAAGCATTTAGGGTCTGGAACAACATCTACAGGATAAATCCATCCAGCATTTAAAGAACTTTGTAATAGCTGGAGTTCAATTACCTTGCGCATGTTGTAAAGAAACTGGCTATCTCTAAGGTTCCTTATGATCCCCTGCTTCCTCCAAGCTCCCTGAATGTCTTGTTCTATATAACATTGAGTTGGAATAAAAGGGTAATCGTCAATTGAAAGTAAATTTTTTCCATGATAAACAATTTTGCCGGACAAAGAAATGACGAGTTTAACTGTGGGTATGTCAACTTCTTTTATTTTAAGCCAAGGTTGTTGACGAAGAACCATATCCATCATATTTTCGTCTTCTGTTTCGTCTTCTTCCCATTCAACAGCTTCCCCTGAAATTGGATCGACGATTATTTTTCCTCGTCTTGTGGTTCGATAATAAAATTCGTCATAAGTAAAAAGATTATTTATTGCTACGTTTTGCAATTCTGCTTGAACTGGAAAACGACCATCTTTCATACCTTCAGGTTTCATTTTTTCGATTTCTTTTGCATAACCCGGCAAAAGCATTTTAGCCATAACTTTAGACGTCCAACGTCTTCGCCATATCCCGTTACAATCGCTTAGATCTTGCTTGCGTGTATATTGATCAATTAAATAATTGTTATATCCCACAGCGTCAGTAAAAAGATCACCTGATATAGGGTCATAGGTAAAATCAGGATACAAATGCAATAATGTTTCCCCGGTGTCACATGCTCCCTCAAATGATTGTGAAAGATATTCCTGAAACCCATCTCGATCATCGCACCATCGCATAACTTTGTTAAAGTCATCTGCTAATGGGTCATCAACTTCGCTTATAGGTATTGTGATAGTTGATTTGCGATTTTTTCTTTGATATCCACATATCATATTTATGTGGCGTCTTATCAGATTAAAAAAGAATTTTTGGACGTTTTGAGAGTTTTGGCCATAAACTTGATTATAAAGTTGTTGATCTCCAACTTTAAAACGTTTGTCAATAGCTCCTTGAAGCCAATAAGTAGAATTTGTCGGATAGTTGGATTGATAAAACCAATCCTGCATTTGTTTTAAGTCTTTAGCTTGTACATCAGAGGGATCTATATATCCCAAAGAAAAATTTCCCGACTCATACGATCCCATGAATGTCCTGTTGTATAAATAAATCTTTTTATATCACGTTGCTCCCTTTTTTAAAATATTTTGTTTATAAATATTGAGTAATTCAAACATTTTATGGTTTCTGTATTTGATATGAAATTATAGATTAAATATACCCACCTATCGCAGAATTGAGCGGTCCCCACGAATCATCTTCAAAGATTTTTCTTCGATATTGATCGTAGGAAATATTTTCATCTGGATGATTAAATTCTCCTTGGGGAAAAGCCGAACATACCGCATAACGTAAAGCATCGCAAATGTGGTCGTTTTTTTTTATTGGCTTATCTTCGCCTCTGTCGGCGGCTTTAGAATCCCATGCATAAGATTGAAGACATTCTCTTAAGACATTGCATCCTTTTTGGATGACGATATTTTTTCCTCCAATAAACTTTGAGCAGATTTTAATGCCAAGTAGTACATCATTATTTGCATCCAATACGGGCAACTCAGCTTGTCGCATAGCGATTTTAAGTGAGGCGGCGGCAGGATCGACATAAATAGCAGACACGTTTTTATGTCCGATAAAATCTTTGATATCTCGTACCAATTCTTGATCCGTTTTACTCCGCCCTTTTTTGGCCGAGTCGTAGTAATATTCCGCTTCCACTCTAATTTGCGGCCATTTATTTGGGGTGACGGCGCATAATACCGCAGCTGTTGCATTAGTGGTGCCATAGTCAACACCGACAATATAATAGTTGGGCGTAGGGAAAGGATTTTCGTATTCGTTGTCTTTATCGTAACAATCATAAATTGCCCCGTGGGCTAAAGCCCATTCACCTAGAATATATCGATTGTACCACATTCCAGAATATGAAGCTTTGAGTTGCTCTTTAAATTTGTCATCTAACGATGGGTTGTCGTCTAGATTAAAATTCCAATAAGCTATATCAATATTTTTGTTATCGATAAAATCTTTTTTTAACCAATGAGCAGGCCCTTCAGGGTTGCAAGTAGCTAATAATTTTGCTCCCGGTACAGATAACCTTGATTCTAACATTCTCCAAAACGGTTCCGGGAGATTTGTAGCTTCGTCCACATATGCAAGAGCTAATGTTGACCCTTGGATCGTCGCTACTGCTGAAACGTCTGGTGCGCCTACAAACCACACATCTCTGCCATATAATCTGCTCATCTGAGCTTTTTCTGTCGGGCATGGAAAACCAAGTCTTCGATATAAATGTGTCAAGATATTTCTTTGAATTGATGTCCGGTTGACACCTATAATCATTGCATCGCCGGGGGGACCATTCTTTAAGTCGTAGATAAACCGTTCGATGCTAGAATATGTTTTTCCAGATCGAACGGCGCCAACCCAAATGTTAAACCTTTTTACAGCCTCACAAAAACTTTTATTCTGTTTTGGACTTGTTGGCATTTTTTAGCTCTGCTATCTCGTGTTCTAGCTCCATTATTCTATGACTTTGGTCTAAATGAACTTGATTTGCGGCTAATTGATTTAACATTTCAGGTTCTCTTTGCCCTAATCTAACTTTTCCAAGCCATTGAAGAGCAGGCCAATAGCCCTTCATAGCTTTTTGAAATTGTTGGGCTTCGATTAAAAGTTCCCCCTCACAGCGCAATTTCGCTGAAAATGCTGACCATTCCATTCCGTATTTTTCTTTAACACGATCTCGTAAGGTAACTTCATCTATATTCAAATAATTGCAAATTTGAACCTGTTTGCAACCTGATTTGACATAGAGTTCGACGATGTCCCAATTGATTTCTTTTTTTACGCCCATATAAACTTCAAGTTTTATTTATAATCTATACTTGAAAATTCAAGAGCAATCAAGAATTTTTTGTTAAATTTAATTTTTTTAAGAATGTAAACGGATTTTTACTTTTACAAGAATGTAAATAAGACAAAAAAGTTTAAGAGTGAATATAAGGAAAAGTAAAAAAAAATAGATAAAGATTGATTTTTTAACGCCCCAAAAAACTCAATAAAAAATTTATAAAGAGTATTGGGATTAGAGGGTAAGATATTTTGATTTTACCAGAATGAATGTTTAATTCATCCTTTTGGCAATTTTTCCATTCTTGTTTCATTTTTGTTTATTTAATAAATCTCGGTAATGTTCACAAGCGAGTTCAAATTGTTCTTTACAATTATCTATGCTTGCGCCTGCATTTGTATATTCGTCAATTAAAATATACGCAAAAGCGCTGCACCAAGTTGTCACATCTATATTTGAATTAAATTCCATAAGTTCATCAATTAAAGATACTGCATGTCCAACACATTTATTTTTTTCATTTTTCATAAAATATCCTTTGAGGCTTATTGACAGGTTTGTATTTTTCATTTACATGGCTGCAGTTTATAGATTGCATCATGTTATCGTCATAAGTACAGAAATATTCTTCGACGCCATATGCTTCGTGTATATGCCCAAATATATGATATCTAGGACGTTCAACGTATTTAAGCCATCCATGTAATGATTCGCTTCCCGCATGATATAAAGCACCATCCCAAGGTAACGGAATACCGTCAAGTATTCCATAAGCAGGACCGTGCGTTACTAAAATATCTACTTTTTTGGGTATTTTTTCCCAATAATCAAACAATTCTTTATCTCGTTTCATAAACGCTGTGCATTTTGGGTTTACTTTTCTAAACCAAGGCGTCCAGGGAGAACCCCATATTAGCAGTCCTTCAAACTCAGTGCCAGAATCTTGTAAATATTCTGTGTTATCTGGCAAAGATTCGGGCGGCATTCCTATCTTTTCAATTAACATATCATGATTGCCAGCAACTAAGATTTTTTTTCTGTATTTTTGCTTATTTAGCCACAATAAAAATTCGTCGTATTCAAAAGAATTATCCTGTGCCGTTATATCACCAGCCACAATTAATAAATCTCCCTCCTCTAAACTTGGATAAAACCCGTGCAAATCTGAAACAGCATCGATAATCATTTTCTCTCTAATTTAAATTCATTTTCTTGATCAGTGTATGTAAAATATGTAAACCCTTCTTTTTTACATAAACGTATAATCAGCATCAGCATTTCAGAGGTAATTGTTCCTTTAACGATCGCAAAATCCTCATATACTTCCACTGAAAATTTAAGCTTTGACATTTTTTTTGGATTTTCTTTCTTTATCTTTTTTTCTGCTTACCAAACCATTGCAAAGAGAGCAATACTTTTGATTGACTGCTTTTTTTTCTATATACTTACCGCAATTTTCACAATTAAAAAATTGTGGTGTTTTGGCATACATGGAATCTTGATGTACATATTTCATCACAAAATCCTCAAACGATTTAAAAATTCTTTAGATTTTATTTCCATTATGTTTTGATTTTTTTTTGACCTTATTTTTCCATTCTTATCTAGACAAGGACAACAAAGCATTGGATGAGTTTCATCTCCGAATTTCCGGCAAATAGTGG
>CAIWKX010000094.1 GCA_903913315.1 uncultured Bacteroidota bacterium
ACCACTTCTAGAAACACCTGGAATCATTGCTAAGCATTGGAATAATCCAATTTTGAATGCTGTTAGATAGGATATTTCTTGTTGGGTTGCCACTTCAGTTTTAGTTGAAAACCAATCGTCAACTTTTAATAAGATGATTCCCCCGATTAAAAGAGAGACAGCAACAGTTACTGGGTTTTCTAATAAAGCATCAATTTTTTTGCTGAAAAGCAAACCAAAAACCGCGGCAGGAATAAAAGCTACTACTAATTTGAAGTAAAAATCAAAACTTTGAAAAAATCTTTTGAAGTATAAAACCACAACAGAAAGTATTGTTCCTAATTGGATTACAATGGTAAAAAGTTTGGTAAATTCTTCATGTGAAATCCCCATAAAGGAACTCGCAATAATCATGTGACCCGTTGATGAAATGGGAAGAAATTCAGTTATCCCTTCTATAATTGCTAATATAATAGCCTGTAAGTAATGCATTTTTTTAGTGATTAGTGATTAGAGAAAAGTAATAAGCTATTGATAATTAGTAAATAGTTTTTTTTCAAACTATTTACTAATTACTTTTCACTATTTACTCCTTTTTTTCCTTTTTGAAAATAGAATAAATAGTAATTCCAAAACCTATTAACACCACTGTTGGAGCTAATCGAATTCTTCTAAAACTGAACAATTCAGCTTCATTAAATACTTTCACATTATCACTACCTCCACCACACATCAAAAGAAAACCAAGAGCAATGACTCCTATTCCAATTAATAAAAATTTATAATTGACTTTGTCAAAAAGGAAATCAGGTTTTTGTTCGTTATTTTTCATAATATAAATAGTCGTTATCTATGTTTTTTAATATAAATCGTCTGTTCTTAAGTTCAAGAAACGTTGTGTAGCAAAATAAGTTCCAATCCAGGTTATTAAAATTCCTAAGACCAAAACGCCTAGCAAAACAGCTACCGTTAGTAATTGATTTTTGAAAATATCTAAAGCAGGATAGTTCGTCGCAACATAAATTAAAACTCCAATCAAAGCCAATATTGCTAAGACTGAACCAATAATCCCTAAAATAATGCTTCTTTTCACAAATGGTTTTCTAATGAATGCTTTAGTTGCCCCCACCATTTGCATCGTTTTTATAATAAATCGATTGGCATAAATGGATAATCTTAATGAACTGTTGATTAATAAAACAGATATAAACGCAAATATTCCACTGATTATTAAAACCCACATACTGATTTTCTTTACATTATCATTTACCAAAGTGATTAATTGCTTATCATAAACCACATCGGCAACCATTGTGTTTTTACGAATTTCATTTTCTACTCTTGAAAACCCTGGGTTGGTTACGTAATCAGCTTTTAGATGAATATCATATGAATTGTAAAGTGGATTGGCTCCTAAGAATTCTGTGAAATGTTCTCCAAGTGTTTTTTCATGTTCTTTGGCAGCTTCTTCTTTAGAAACAAATTTAAAATCTTTAGCAAATTTTCCTGCTTTCATTTCCGATTCAAAAGATTTAAAAATAGAATCGGTAGCTTCATTTTTAAAGAAAACAGTCATTACAATATCTTCTTTAAAATTATCTGACAATCTTCTTGAGTTAATGATAAAAAGGCCTAATAATCCCAGTAAAAATAATACCAAAAACACACTCAATACCACCGAAAAATAGGAAGAGATTAATCTTCGTTTCTGAAATTTATCAAAATTGGATGCCATACATTGTAATTTAAGCCGTAAAAATAATAAAGAATTTGTTTATTCATAGCTAATAACGTTTAAAGTTTTGACTTTAGTATAATAAATGTAAATTTGTCACCGATTAGCGTAAACATTAACTTTCGATTAACTTCCAAGGATTTATCTTAAATTTTTATCAATGTAAATTCTTACGATAATTTTGCTTAATGCAACTGAATTTATAATATAATCAAGACGGATGACTTGAGTTTACGAAAGCAGGAGACCTAAAAAACAATAATTAAAGACGAATGAAATACTTTCACGAACAAATCGAAGCCAAATGGCAAAAATATTGGGCACAACACCAAACTTTTGCAGCCTCCAACAATTCCAATAAACCAAAATATTATGTTTTGGACATGTTTCCGTATCCATCAGGAGCTGGATTGCACGTTGGTCATCCGCTTGGATACATTGCGTCTGATATTGTAGCAAGATTTAAACGCCATAAAGGATTTAATGTTTTGCATCCAATGGGATATGACTCATTTGGTTTACCAGCCGAACAATATGCTATTCAAACTGGGCAAAGACCCGAAGATACGACTACCGTAAATATTATGGGAGGAGTTGATAATGAAGGTAATATTAGAAAAGGTGGTCTAGATAAAGATGGAAATATTATCCAAGGCTACAGAAAACAACTAGACAAAATAGGGTTTTCATTTGATTGGAGTAGGGAAGTGCGCACTTCAAATTCGGATTATTATAAGCATACGCAATGGATTTTTATTCAATTGTTCAATTCGTGGTACAATAATGACTCAGATAAAGCTGAAGATATTTCAACTTTAGTTGCTGTTTTCTCAACAGAAGGTAATACGAATGTAAATGCAGTTTGCGATGATAACATTGCCTCTTTTTCAGCAACTGAATGGAAT
>CAIWKX010000095.1 GCA_903913315.1 uncultured Bacteroidota bacterium
ATATCCCTTATAAATAGCTCAACTTATTCTTACATCAAAGCAATCTTAGTAACACCTACTAATCGCAGTATACTCATTTCAAAAACCAATACAACTTTCACCATTGATGCTTTATCCATACACTATCCATGCTTTATCCATGCTTTATCTATGGAGTTGACACGTCCTTGACCCGTCCTAAAATAACTGAAAAAACAATTTAAAACCATATAAAAATATCCTTTGTTAAAATACTTTGTATATTATACTTATATATATTGTATGTGTTTTGTTAATCTTATATATTTGCAGTCCATAAAATTTTAGGAATGATAAAGATTACTCTACCTGACGGTTCGGTTAAGGAGTTTGCAAAAGGTACAACTCCGATGGATGTTGCAAAAAGCATCAGTGAAGGATTAGCAAGAAATGTGATTTCAGCTGCTTTTAATAGCACCACTATAGAAACCTCGACTGAATTAACGACCGATGGATCATTAGTTCTGTATACTTGGAATGATAAAGAAGGAAAAAAAGCTTTTTGGCATTCCACTTCTCACGTCATGGCACAGGTTTTAGAAGAAAAATTTAAAGGTATTAAATTGACTCTTGGGCCCGCTATAGACAATGGTTTTTATTATGATATTGATTTTGGAGACAATAAAATAACCGATGCTGACTTTAAAGCTATTGAGGATAGAGTTTTAGAGATTTCTAGAGAGAAACATGAATTTAAAATGCGTGCTGTTTCCAAAGCTGCTGCTTTAGAAGTCTATAAAGGCAACGAATATAAAACTGAATTAATTTCAAATCTTGAAGATGGAACGATAACTTTTTGTGATCATGCCAATTTCTTTGATTTGTGTCGTGGTGGACATATTCCGAATACTGGAATTATTAAAGCTATGAAAATCATGAGTGTTGCCGGTGCTTATTGGCGTGGTGATGAGAAAAACAAACAGTTAACACGTGTTTACGGAATATCATTCCCAAAACAAAAAGATTTAACGGACTATTTGGAACTTCTTGAAGAGGCAAAAAGACGAGATCATAGAAAATTAGGTAAAGAATTAGAATTATTCGCTTTTTCACAAAAAGTGGGACAAGGACTCCCTTTATGGTTGCCAAAGGGAGCTGCTTTAAGAGACCGATTGGAACAATTCTTAAAAAAGGCACAGAAAAAGGCAGGTTATGAACAAGTTGTTACCCCTCATATTGGTCAGAAAGAACTTTATGTAACTTCTGGGCATTATGCCAAATATGGAGCAGACAGCTTTCAACCCATTACTACTCCTGCTGAAGGAGAGGAGTTCTTATTAAAACCTATGAACTGTCCACACCATTGTGAAATATACAATACAAAACCTTGGTCGTATAAAGACTTACCTAAGCGTTATGCTGAATTTGGAACTGTTTATCGCTATGAGCAAAGTGGTGAGTTACATGGTTTAACTCGTGTTAGAGGATTCACTCAAGATGACGCTCATATTTTTTGTACTCCAGACCAATTGGATAGTGAGTTTAAAAAAGTAATTGATTTGGTTCTTTATGTATTTGGCTCTTTAGGTTTTGAAAATTTTACAGCACAAGTGTCTGTAAGAGATTTAGACAATCCAGACAAGTATATCGGTAGTGTTGAAAATTGGGAAAAAGCAGAAAATGCTATTATCAGTGCTGCAAAAGACAAAGGTTTAAACTATGTTATTGAAAGCGGCGAAGCGGCTTTTTATGGTCCGAAATTGGATTTCATGGTAAAAGATGCTTTAGGCAGAAGTTGGCAATTGGGTACTATTCAGGTGGATTATAATTTACCAGAGCGTTTTGAATTGACGTATAAAGGAGCTGACGATAAGTTACACCGTCCAGTCATGATTCACCGAGCCCCATTTGGTTCGATGGAGCGATTTATTGCCATTTTATTAGAACATACCGCAGGAAATTTCCCTCTTTGGTTGATGCCAGAGCAAGCTATTATCTTGTCTTTGAGTGAGAAATATGAAAATTATGCGAAAAAAGTTTTAGAATTGCTAGAAAATCACGAAATTCGCGCCCTAATTGACAACCGCAACGAGACAATCGGGAAGAAAATTAGAGAGGCAGAAGTACAAAAAATGCCGTTTATGTTGATTGTAGGGGAAGAAGAAGAGAAAAACGGAACGATTTCTGTGCGTCGACATGGACAAGAAGGGAAAGGCAACATTTCAGTTACAATAGAAGAATTTGCTAAAATTGTAAACGATGAAATTGCCAAAACATTAAAAACATTTGAAGTTTAACTAAAATAATAAAGCCATAGCAATTAGAAACAACAGAGGGTATCAACCTCGAGTAGAAAAAAAAGACGAACATAGAATAAACAACTTTATTCGTGTACCTGAAATACGTCTTGTTGGAGACAATGTAGAACCAGGGATTTTCAAAACAGCCGATGCCATGCGTTTGGCTGACCAATTAGAGTTAGATTTGGTAGAAATTTCGCCTAATGCTGAACCGCCAGTATGTAAAATCATGGACTATAAAAAGTTCGTTTACATGCAAAAGAAGCGTGATAAAGAATTGAAAGCTAAATCTACACAAATTGTTGTGAAAGAAATTCGATTTGGACCTCAAACAGATGAACATGATTATGAATTTAAGAAAAAAAATGCTGAAAAATTCCTTAAAGAAGGCGCTAAACTAAAAGCATTTGTATTTTTTAAGGGGAGATCTATTATCTACAAGGAGCAAGGTCAAATTTTATTATTGCGTTTGGCTCAAGATTTAGAAGATCACGGAAAAGTAGAAGCTTTACCTGTATTAGAAGGAAAGAGAATGATTATGTATATCGCTCCGAAGAAGAAAAAGTAATCAGTGTTTGATTGCAGTAAGCAGTTAAAACATTGTATAAAAATAAGTAAGTAAGTTAAATATAAATAAATTAGGGAAATTATGCCTAAAATGAAAACAAAATCTAGCGCTAAGAAACGTTTTAAAGTTACTGGTTCTGGAAAGATTAAAAGAAAACACGCTTTCAAAAGTCACATTTTGACTAAGAAATCTAAAAAGCGTAAATTAGCTTTAACACACTCTGCATTGGTTCACAGTACAGATATGAAAAGCATAAAACAACAATTAAGAATTATATAATTTAGTGAATAGTAACTAGTGATTAGTAATTAGTCGGTAGTGCTAAAAACAAAATTAAATTCTTTAGGTTAAAACAATTTTAATAACCTTGGAGTATGGCCTCAAGTTCCCTTGATTAGATTCGGGACGCCTGCTACAAAAAACAAGAAAAATTATGCCAAGATCAGTAAATTCAGTTGCTAAAAGAGCAAGAAGAAAAAAGATAATGAAGCAAGCCAAAGGTTTCTTTGGTCGTCGTAAAAACGTTTGGACTGTAGCTAAAAACGCAGTAGAAAAAGCGATGGTTTATGCTTATCGCGATAGAAAACAAAACAAGAGAAACTTCCGTTCCTTATGGATTCAACGTATCAACGCTGGAGCTAGATTAGAAGGAATGAGTTACTCTCAATTCATGGGATTAGTTAAGAAAAACGGAATCGAATTGAACCGTAAAGTATTAGCGGATTTAGCAATGAATCACCCTGAAGCTTTCAAAGCTGTTGTGAAAAAAGTGAAATAAAAACGTTTGTACAACCTGTTTAACTTACTTACATATAGAGAATCCCAATCGAAAGGTTGGGATTTTTTGTTTTAAATTCATTTCATTACACAATAGTACAACTTCTATGCTATTCGTTAAAAAGAGATTTCCTATTAATTAGGTCCATATTTAACAAAATATTATTTTTTTTATTTATATTTGTGTAAATGTATACCCCCTTATTTAGTTCATCCTATCTAAAACCGACTACCTATCATTTCACTCAAAAACGCTACAATTAAAATACGATTTAAGATTGAAAGATATAAAAAACACATACCCTATAAATTACATCGATTTATTCAAAAATTTACCTGGTTTGTATATCATACTTTCACGGGATTTTGTTATAGCAGACATTAGTGAATCTTTAGCCGAATCTTCTATGACAAGAAGAGAAGATATCATAGGGAAAAATCTTTTTGTTGTCTTTCCAGACAATCCAAATAACAAAAAAGCGGATGGTGAAATTAATTTGAGGCAATCTTTAGCATTTGTTCTCCAAAACAAAATAGCTCACAGTATGCCTGTACAGCGATATGACATTCAAAAACCTGATGGGGAATTTGAAATTCGTTATTGGAGTCCCGTAAACAAACCCCTTTTGGACTCGAAAAATGAAGTAGCCTTCATCATTCATCGTGTTGAAGATGTAACCGACTATGTCCGATTAAAAAAAGAGAATTCAAAAAATGAACTATTCTCCTCTGAATTAGAATCCAAAGTTAAAAAAATGGAAATTGAGATTATAAAAAGATCCAAAGAAATTCAGCATATGAATATCCTATTAGAAGAAAAAGTTAAAGAACGTACGAGGCATTTAGAAGATGCTAATGCTACCATTCAAAAAAACTTTTCTCTACTTAGTGTTCAAAAAAAACAACTTGAAGATTTTTCAAATATAATTTCTCATAATCTTAGAGCTCCGTTGGTGAATATTTCTATGTTAACCGAAATGATTACCCAAACTTCAAACGAAGAAGAAAAACAATTTTTAACTACAAAGTTACATACGGCAGCTCATAATTTAAATCAAATCTTCGAGGAATTGGTTGAATCCATTCAAATAAGTGAAGATCCTGATATTCCATGTGAGTGCCTATCTTTTCAAAATTATATCGATACTGCAATAAATGGTTTACAAGGTGAAATAAACAAATCTAATGCTCAATTTGAAATTAATATTACCGAATCTCCTAGCATCAATTACCCCCCTATCTATTTGAATAGTATCCTTCACAACCTCATTAGTAATTCATTAAAATACCAACATCCAAAAAGAAGTCCTTTCATAAAAATTACAACACAAAAAAAAGGAAAATCAATTGTACTCTCAGTAAAAGATAATGGATTGGGCATCGACCTAGAAAAGCACAAGGATAATTTGTTTAAAATTAGAAAAGTTTTTCACAATCATGTTAATGCCAAAGGATTTGGACTTTTTATCACCAAATCTCAAGTTGTTGCTATGCAAGGAAGAATATGGGCTGAAAGTATTCCCGAGGAAGGTTCCACTTTTTTTGTTGAATTTAATAACCAATAGCTATGACCACAATCAATAACCTACTACTCGTTGATGACGATGAATTATTCACCTTCATGACAAAAAAAATAATTGAGAAAACCAATTTAGCTAATCAAATAAGAATATTTGAGAATGGAAAGCTAGCTATTGACTTTCTTGATGCGACATCTGAAAAAAAA
>CAIWKX010000096.1 GCA_903913315.1 uncultured Bacteroidota bacterium
CTCGATATTTTTTTAAAAGTAAGAGCAATTAACGTTCTTCAATAGCCTTGAAGATAAAAAGTAGGAGCAACTAACGTTCCGCAATAGCCTTGAAGATAAAAAGTAGGAGCAACTAACGTTCCACAATAGCCTTGAAAATAAAAAGTAGGAGCAACTAACGTCCCGCAATAGCCTTGAAGATTAAAAGTAAGAGCAACTAACGTTCCGCAATAGCCTTGAAGATAAAAAGTAGGAGCAACTAACGTTCCGCAATAGCCTTATGAAACAAAAGTAGGAGCAAAAGTCTTTTTGAGCTTTTTATGTTTTTAAAAGAAGAGAATTGGTGGGATTTTTTTATAGCGTTTAGTGCAAAATCACAATAGTAAAAAGCCCTTCTCAATAAGAAGGGCCTTAACTAATAATTCAAAATAATCAATACTATTGTCTTTTAACTAGTCGTAATGTTTTAATATTATTACCTTGACTTACAATTATATTATATACTCCAGATGGATATAGGTCACCAATTTGAAGTTCTAAAATTGCACTTGGACTAACTTCTTGTCTGTCAAGCAATCTTCCTGTCATATCATAAACCATTATAGCTACTTTTTCTTCACTTGATGTTATCAAGCTAAAAGTAAAGTTTGCTATAAATGGATTTGGATTGGCTGATACATTAAAAGTAGCTTCTGTAATTGATTCTGGGTCTAATCTAGCTATAGGCGCAACACCAAAAGTTGTAATATTGCATGATGAACCATAAGGTTGCCATACGCCATTAGCTTTAATAGCTACTCGAACTGTATAAGTTGTTCCACTAACTAGTGTAAGACCTGAAACAGCTGTCATTTTAAAACTTCTAACACTACTTGATGCCGTATCATAAGTATAAACACTTGAACCTAAACTAACCTCAAAACGATACATTTGTGCTACAGCAACCGCAATAGCACTCAAAACAGTAGCATTTCCAGAAGCTAATGTAATTCCACATTGTGTAGTTTGAAGTTTCGTTAAAGGAGCTACTGGTGTAGCAACCGAGCACGAGGCACCATAAGGTTGCCAAACATTGTATAATTTAACGGAAACTCTAATAGAATAAGTTGAACCATACAAAATAACACCATTCAACTGCATTAAATTAAAATAATTAGTCAAAGAATCATAAGTATAAACATCATTACCATTAGTAACTTCAAATCGATAACCTGTAGCTCCGGTTACTGCAACAGAATAAATAGTTGTATTCAAGGCCGCTATGGTAGCGCCACATTGTGTAGCCTGAACTTTAGCAGGCGACGAAGGCGTATAAACCAAACATGAGTCTCCATAAGGTTGCCAAATAGTATTATACTTAACAGAAACTCTTACTGCATAAGTTTCTCCATAGAAAACAGGACTGCTTAACATACTTAAATTAAAAGAATTAGTCAAAGAGTCATAAGTATACACAGTACTATTATTAGTAACTTCAAATCGATAACCAGTAGCATTAGTTACTGCAACTGCAGAAATAGTTGTATTCAAGGCTGCTAAAGTAGTTCCACATTGAGTAGATTGAACTTTAGTTACTGGATAAGGAGTTGTAATTGTACAAGACGAACCATAAGCTTTTAGTGATCCACCAACAGTAGCTGCTACACTTATAGCATAAGAAGTAGCATAGAAGGTACCCGATAACATTTTTAAGTTAAATGAATTTATTGCTGTAAAATAATATTGAGTCACATTGGTACTCATATCTACAATTTTAAACTTATAAGATGTTGCACCAGTAACCGGATAACAACTAATAGTAGAAGTAATATCCGCTAGAGTAGAGCCGCATTGTGAATCTAGAATTGTAGTAGAAGTACCATTACTGATACCCAAACTCAATTCATTTAGTGGCTTTGCTGTTAAGGTAGCTGTTTCATAATTAGCAATAGCGTTATTAATGCTACCGCTACTAGCAGCCCATGCAGTACCGTCATTATAAAGTAATTTCAAATTATTTTCAGTCAAGCCATTCAACTCTGAATCTTGATAGTTTAACTGTAGCGCTCCACTAAAAGCAGCAGTGGTAGCTCCAAGCTTATAACTCCTATTAATGTGAGGTAAAGTTGTAGTGTTACTTATCGTTGTACTTCGTGACAAACTTGAAGAAAGGCTGAAATCCGCGGAAGGAGTTATATCCAAACCCTCAGCACCAATGATAGTGCCTGCTTTGATATTAAACCCCGAGCCTGTGGCAACAGAAACGATTTGCGCTTGCATGTTTGGGATGAATAACCCCAACAAGAGACAGAGCGTTAGATAAATATATTTATTTTTCATAATTAATTTAAATCATACCAACCAATAGAAGATTGTGTTAATCCTATTTTAAAGAAAAGAGCATTAGAAGTGCTCTGGTAGTTGTTGTATCCATTTTGCCCTGTTTGAAAGAAAGATTCATTTACAGTATTTCCATTTGAATCAGTATCAATAAAACCACCTCCATTAGAAATACGATAATTCATATTATCACAAGTAACATTAAAATAATAGTTTCCAGCAGCAAGGACAGTAGGGGTAAAATTAAACGTAATATCTCCTGTACTTGTAATAGTTTGTGTAGAACTAGCTACAGGATTTGAAAAATTAAAAATTGAATTAGGTGCACCAATTGAACCTGAATAAACAGAAACTGTAACATTGGAAGATGAACCACCACTTACATTGTTGAGATTTATTATGATGGAACTTAATGTTGAAGCATTTGCTATGGTAAAAGTTTGTCCGTCAGTGTTGTTCGATGATCCCATAAATGGGTCATTCATATAACCCAACCCATTAGACTGATTGCTATTTGATAATTGCTGAAGCGTAGTTATTATTGTTTTTGCTGCATAGCCAACAAATTTTCCAGTAGTTGTGTTGTAAACCATAAGGCCAGGAGCAGGATTGGAAATTGCGTTTACTTGGGCAGTTGTTAATCTTGGAAGTAATAGTCCCTTGGAGGTAGATGCAACCTCTAGTTGAGCCGAAGCATTGATGTTAGCTGTAGGTACTCCAATACCTACTTGTGCCGAAGCGTTTAAACCTATGAAGGCAATCATAGCGTAAAATAATTTTTTCATTTTTAATGTTTTAAAATTTAAGTTGCAAGAGTATAAACTAAATCAATGCAAAAAAAACAGTTACATTCATTTTCAGTAATCAAACAATACTTTTTAATGTTTTTACAACAAGATTTAACCTGAAATTTTATGTAAATAAATTTTAAGATAAAGTAATCCAGAATCTCTTCTTTTTATCGGTATACAACTAAAATCTGTCTTTTAAAAGTATAAATTAGTTCATTTTTAACTTTTTGACAATAGGATTTAAGTTTATTACAAGAATACTATCGGTGAAATTAAATACAATACTTATACATTTGTATTCTTTTAAATCTAATTCAATATTCATAAATGTTTGAAAAAATCATTTATATACTTGCCGCTCTACTCGGTTTTATTACCATTATTTTAATTGGCTTTCGGTTTAAAACAAATCGAAATACCAACGTCTACTTTTTACTATTTTTATTTTTCAGCAGCATTCGATTTATAGCCCATGGATTTATAGAATATAAGTTTTTTAGCTTTTATTTAAAAGAAATTGAAATGTGCTTTTTATTGGCTTCTTGGCCTTTATTATACCTTTATTTTAGAAATTTAGTTAACAATTCTTCGCAGATAAAAAGAAAAGATTTAGTGCACCTTGTGGTACCTTTTATACTATTATTATTCTTTTGGTTAAAATATTTTTTTACTTATAACACATTTATAATAGGTGTAAAAATTGGATTTATAATAGCGGTACTGTCAAGCATAGTCTACTTTATATTTATCTATAAACTATTAAAAAACAATGTTTGGAAACGTACTAGTGATATTTTGATTATCAATAACCATATTAAAATAATAAGGCATTGGGCTCAATTGTTTTTTATTCTATTTTCATTAATGCTGTTTCGTTTTCTTATCAATTTAATGTTAAACCCAGTAAATTTATGGTACAGAAATCAAAATCATTTCTTGTGGATTGGTGCACTAATTTGGATAGTATTATATAGTATAATTCTCTATTCTCCGGATTTTTTGTACGGATACGATGTTTTTCAAAATAAAATTAAAGAATATAAAAAGCATAAAATCATCTTTGACAACATTTGGACTTTTGAAACGACCAAGCAAGTAGTCAACATTCAAGACACCGTTTTAAAAGAAAAAATTACTCCCAATATTGAAAGTAATATTGTAGAAATTGAATACCTAGCTCTAAACACAAATTTATTTTTTTCTGAAAATTTTGACATTAGCTTTTTAGCCAATAATCTTAAAATTCCTAAAAGTCATATCTTGTACATTTTTAAGTACCATTCCAAAATAAGCTTCACTGATTTTAAAAAAATAATTCGCATTCAAAAAACGTTACTATTGATAGAAGAAGGTTATCTAAAGAAAAACACTATGGAGTCTTTGGCACTAAAAACTGGTTTTACTTCCTATAGTGCCTTTTTTAAAAGTTTCAAATCAATTACAGGAATGTCACCAAAAGATTATAATAGAAGTTAAAAAGCTAGTTTTATTTTAATTAATAAGCCAACAACGAATTTTGAGTGTTGAAGTTTTAGGAATGATAAACTGATAACTGATAACAGACAACTCACAACTCACAACTTCCAACCCACAACCATGCTATATAAAATTATTTTCCTACTTTTAACCTCTTATTAAAAACAAGTAGTTACAATGAAGAAATTATTTTTTATAATCGTGAGCACTATGAGCATCGCCGCATCAGCACAACAACTATTATCGCCAGAAGGGCTTTGGAAACTAGGACGCGTATCCGTTATCGGAATGTCTAAAGATGGTAAATCTGTCGTTTATAAAGTTGCCATTCCAGACATGGTAGCCAATAAACTAAACAGCAAGTTCTATACTATTCCTGTAACAGGAGGGGCTGCCACCGAAGTCAAAGACACCAAAGACTTGGTTACTGATAAAAATGTGTCGGCAGATGGCAAGTTCATACTTACCACCGAAGAAGTAAAGACAGAAAACGTATTGGGTAAAGATTACTATCCAAGCCTTCCCAACTCCAACGTACAAATCTACAATGGGCTGGATTATCGCCATTGGGACACGTGGAATAACGGAACGCACAACCACGTTTTCTATGGTGAAAACAAAGAAAAAGGTGCTACTACCGACATCATGAAAGGCGAACCGTTTGACAGTCCGCAGAAACCTTTTGGTGGCGATGAAGATTATATCTGGTCCCCATCTGGCAAAAGCATCATCTACGTTTCCAAAAAGAAATTCGGAACGGAATATGCTATTTCTACCAACACCAATTTGTATGAGTACAATTTAGATACCAAAGAAACCAAAAACCTAACCGAGAACAACTTGGGTTATGATACCAATCCTGCTTTTTCACCTAGCGGTGATTTGACTTGGTTGCAAATGAAACGCGATGGTTATGAAGCCGATAAAAACGACATTATCGTTCGCTTTAAAGGCATCGACATGAATTTGACTGCCAGTTATGATGGTACCGTAGAGAGTTTCAAATGGAGCAAAGACGGAAAGAAAGTGTATTTCTTATCACCAGTTGACGGTACGCAACAATTGTTTGAAGTAAATTTTCCGGGGGTAACTAAAATAGCTATCACTGTAAAACAAGTGACTTCGGGTGACTTTGATGTGCACGATATTGTAGATATCACCGGGGATACCGCAATTTTGACTAGAAACGACATGAACCATGCGTTAGAAATCTATTCGTGCAATTTGAAAAAGAATACTTGGACCCAATTGACCAAAGTAAACGATGAGGCGTATAGCAAACTGTCGTTACCTAAATACGAAAGAAGATATGTTACCACAACTGATGGTAAAAAGATGTTGGTTTGGGTGATTCTTCCTCCGAATTTCGATACCTCTAAAAAATATCCAACCCTTTTATATTGTCAAGGAGGACCACAATCTCCGTTGACACAGTTCTATTCTTTCCGTTGGAATTTCTCTTTGATGGCGTCACAAGGGTATATTGTGGTGGCACCAAACCGCAGAGGAATGTATGGTCATGGGCAAGCTTGGAACGAACAAATCTCTAAAGATTGGGGTGGTCAAGTAATGGACGACTATCTTTCGGCAATTGACGATGTAGCGAAAGAAAGTTATGTAGACAAAGCCCGTTTGGGATGTGTGGGCGCGAGTTATGGTGGGTATTCTGTGTTTTATTTAGCTGGAATTCACAACCATAGATTTAAAACATTCATCGCTCATGATGGGGTTTTCAATACGCAAAGTATGTTTGGTACTACCGAAGAAGTATTCTTTAACTACTGGGATTTTGGTGGTAACTATTGGGATAAAAACAATGCGGTGGCACAAAAAGCGTACACTACTTTTAACCCAATTAACTATGTTGATAAATGGAATACGCCTATCTTAATCATCCAAGGAGGAATTGATTTCCGTGTGCCTATCGGACAAGGACAAGAGGCTTTTCAAGCGGCGCAACTGCGTAACATTAAAAGTAGATTGTTATACTTTCCAGAAGAAAATCACTGGGTGCTGAAACCACAAAACGGAATGGTTTGGCAAAGTGAATTCTACAAATGGTTGAAAGAAACCTTGTAAACAATACATTTTGATAAAGAAGTCGTTTAAACTTTTTTCAATTGGCTGCAAAATTGTATTTATATCCCATATTTCAGCTTTTTTTAATTCCGTAGCACCACTATGCAATGAAAAAAAGCTA
>CAIWKX010000097.1 GCA_903913315.1 uncultured Bacteroidota bacterium
GCTGTAGTAGTTTTACGACGTCAAAAGCCCCAAACAAATTTAAAATCGAATTTGGCTTTTACATTAATTAAAGTCTAAAACAAAATATTTAACTAAAAAATTTACAATCATGAAAAAATCATTTTTAATTTTCGCAATGTTCAGCTTAATGTTAGTATTAACATCTTTCACAACTCCAAATGAAATTGGAGGAGGAAGAAGTCAAGAGCCGACCCTTAATATTGGAGGAGGAAGAAGTCAAGAGCCTACATTAGAAATTGGAGGAGGAAGAAGTCAAGAGCCATCTTAAATTTCCTTTCCTTTTATAGGAAGGCTTTTTATAAAATACAAAAAAAAGAATTGTCATGTCGAGGCAGTTCTTTTTTTTGTATTTTCGTGTTTTAATTAAGTATAAATTGAAGTATTTTTATATATTATTTTTCATCCTATTTACATTCTCTTGCTCAAAAGAGAAAGAAAAAATTTCGGTCACTAAAGAAAATACTGCAAAAACTTTTTTCGATTTTTACAAGTCAGATCAGAATCTAAAAAAGCCTGATAATGATAAAATGTTAATTAAGTCTTTCGACTTAATTAGACATCAAAAAAATGACTCAAATAATAGGGGTTTACTTTCACTAGTTATAATAGAGTTTTATAAAAATAACAATATAGTTAAGTTAGACGAATCATCTAAGCTTTTGCTAAAATTATCTTTTGAAAGTCATGATACTTTAAATTTAGGTATGGCTTTTAGATCTAGAGGAAATTTTTATTATAAAACCCACAAACTAGATAGTTCTTATTTTTATTATTCAAAAGCTGAAAAAATATATTTTAAGTTAAAGGATAATGACAATTATGCAAACATATTAATGAACAAAGGGATTATAGAATATTCAATTGGTGATTATTTGGGGTCAGAGCTATCATTAAATAAAGCGCAAATTATTTTTAGGAAAACAAATAACTTCAATAAAATTTATGGATCGTTTGATCAATTAGGACTTGTTGCAACTGAATTAAAAGAATATGAAAGGGGTTTTTATTATTTTAATAAAGCTTTAGAATCATTAAAAAATTTGCCAAGCAAAGAAGATAGAATTTACTATAACACAGTTTGTAAAAACAATATTGGTTATCTTTATTTAAAATCAAAAGATTACAAAAATGCAATTTTTTACTTTGAAAAAGCTTTAAAAAACAAGCTTATCATAAAAGATGATCCATTACTTTATTCAAATTTAGTTGACAATTTAGCATATTGTAGACTTAAATCCAATGGTTTTAATAATTTACCTAGTCTTTTCTTTGAAGCATTAAATATTAGGGAGAAATTAAATGACAATACAGATGTAGTTGTTAGTAATATTCATCTTTCAGAGTATTATTTTAGTAGAAAAAATATTGAGAAATCAATAATCTATTCCAAAAAAGCTGTTGATATAGCAAAAAAGGCTAATATTCCATTAATTATAGTCTCAGCATTAAAGCAAGCTTCGTTTGTAGATAAAAAAAATTCTTCTAAATACTCAGAAGAATATATAAGAATTAGTGACAGTCTTCAAATTGCTGAGCGTAACTCCAAAGATCGGTTTGATCGGATAAAACTCGACACAGAAGAAATCATTAAAGAAAAAAACAGCATTGAAGAAAGTAGTCGAGATATTCTTAATTATTTTGTGGGGACTTTGGCGGTGATTGGGTTTTTATTTTTTATGAGGACACAACGCGCTAGAAGAAGAGAGGCAGTTTTAAAGTTGGCGCAACAACAAGCCAATGAAGACATCTATAAACTGATTATTTCACAACAAGGTAAGTTGAATGAAGGAAAAATCATGGAGAAGAATAGAATTGCTAAAGAACTTCACGATGGAGTTTTGGGCAGACTGTTTGGACTGCGTCTTAATTTAGATGGATTGAATCTGCGTACCGATGAGGATGCTATTAAAGAACGCATTAGGTGTCTGGAGGAATTAAAAACTATTGAGCAAGATCTACGTGAAATTTCTCATGAGTTAAGTAGAGAGAAAATAGTTTTAATTAATAACTTTGTAGCCATTGTAAATGGTCTTTTAGAAGAACAAACTAAAGTTAACAAAGCCATTTTAAAGACGTCAATAGGAGATGATATCGATTGGGATTTGTTATCCAATACCACTAAGATCAACTTGTATCGTATCCTTCAAGAGTGTTTGCAGAACATTAATAAGTATGCTGAAGCAAAAACTATAAAAGTTGACTTTAAAAAAGATAAAAATGGAAATTTATTTCTTAATATTGTAGACGACGGAATTGGATTTGAAGTTGATAAGAAAAGCGGCGGAATAGGAATGAAAAATATTGTGGCTAGGGCTCATGAAAGTGATGGGACAATAGAAATTAAATCTGAAAAAAATAAAGGTACTCGAATTAAAATTACAGTTCCTCTTGATCATAAATCAATAAAAATATAATTTAATGACACTCCAAAACATTAATGTTTTAATAGTAGACGATCATCCTTTTATTATTCAAGGATATAAAAATGTTATTCGATTATTTCCAGACAAAAATGTAAATTTTACGTTTTATGAAGCTATAGATTGTAAATCGGGGTATGAGGCAGTAATGAATCCGCCGGTTCACTATGATATTGCATTTCTTGATATAAGCATGCCAGAATATCCTGAGATGGGTATTACTACAGGAGAAGATATTGCCAAGTTATTAATGAAAGAAATGCCTTCGTGTAAAATTGCATTACTTACCATGCATTCTGAAAGTTTAAAAGTACAATCAATAATTGATGAAATTGACCCACTAGGTTTGGTAATAAAAAATGATTTAGGATTTGAAAGTATGATTTTGGCTTTAGATACAATTATTAAAGGAGAGAAATATTATAGTGATTCTGTAATCAAATTTTTAAATAACCAACAGAAAGAAAAAGTTTATGTAGATGTTATTGACAAACAAATTTTACATTACCTAAATAAAGGAGTAAAATATGACGATATTCCATTATATATTACCATTTCATCTAGTTCGGTAAGAACTAGAAAAGAACTGATGAAAGATTTATTAGGCATTTCAGGATGCGAAGATTCTGAATTAGCAGCGGTTGCCAAAGACCGAGGAATGTTAATGTAAAACAACTATATAATGATAATAAAATACCCCAAAAAAGCTATTTGCTATTTTGGGGTATTTTTTAACTTTTAATTTTTATTTCCCTTTAGAAGATAATTCTAGGTTTCTTTCAATTTTGTGATCAGGTCTAGTCCATTTTGGTTTCTCTCCTAACGATTGAAATTGTGAGTCTTCGGCCTCCACTGTTTTCGGCTGCATTATTTTCACAAATGGTTTTTGAGGCTGTAGGCCTAAAGTTTCAAACATTCTCATGTCATCATTTACATCTGGATTTGGAGTAGTTAACAACTTATCTCCAGCAAAAATAGAATTTGCTCCAGCAAAGAAGCACATAGCTTGTCCCTCGCGAGACATTTCAGTTCTTCCAGCAGAAAGTCTTACTTGAGTTTCTGGCATCACTATTCTAGTGGTAGCCACCATACGAATCATTTCCCAAATTTCTACGGGTTTTTCATTCTGCATTGGTGTTCCTTCCACAGCTACAAGTGCATTAATTGGCACTGATTCGGGCTGAGGATTTAATGTAGAAAGGGCTACTAACATTCCAGCACGGTCTTCAATAGATTCTCCCATTCCTATAATTCCACCACTGCAAACTGTAACGTTGGTTTTTCGAACGTTATCAATAGTTTGTAAACGGTCTTCAAATCCACGAGTAGAAATCACCTCTTTATAATATTCTTCTGAAGTATCTAAATTGTGATTATAAGCATATAATCCGGCTTCTGCTAAACGTTGTGCTTGATTTTCAGTAAGCATACCTAGAGTACAACATACTTCCATATCTAGTTTGTTGATGGTACGAACCATTTCAAGCACTTCGTCAAACTCAGGACCGTCTTTTACATTACGCCAAGCTGCTCCCATGCAAACACGAGAAGAACCGCTTGATTTAGCTCGTAATGCTTGCGCTTTTACTTGACTTACACTCATTAAATCATTTCCTTCCACTTTAGTGTGGTAACGAGCCGCTTGAGGACAATAGCCACAATCTTCTGGACAACCTCCTGTTTTGATGGATAATAATGTAGATACTTGAACTACATTAGGGTCATGATGTTCTCTGTGTATAGTAGAAGCTTCATACAATAAATCCATTAAAGGTTTGTTGTAGATTGCTATAATTTCTTCTTTAGTCCAATTGTGTTTTGTGATGCTCATTGAGGGTAAATTTAATGATGTTTCAAAAGTAGTTAATTACTTTGTAACAAACAATGATTTAAAGAGTAGTATTATTAAGGTAATTTAGTGAGAATTCTTTGTCTTTTTGAATTTGAGTTTTGAGTGCTTCTACTGATTCAAATTTGTGTTCTTCTCGAATGCATTCAAGAATTTCAACGGTTATGAGTTTTGCATAAATATCGCGGTCAAAGTTAAAGAAATTTACTTCGATAGTTTGATTTTCACCGCCAACTGTTGGTCGGTTACCGATATTCATCATTCCATAAATAATTTCCTTTTCAAAAGTACTTTTAACGATATAAACACCGTTTTTTGGAATCAATTTGTAGTCTTCTTTGATCTGAATATTGGCGGTTGGAAAACCAATCGTTCTGCCTAATTGTTTGCCTTTTACTACCTCGCCAGAGAAGAAGTAATTATACCCTAAGTATTTGTTTGCTAAAGCAATATTTCCTTCAAGAATTGCATTTCTAATTTTAGTTGAACTGACAGCAATTTCATTAATTTCTTGAACGGATATCTGTTCTACTTCAAAACCATATTCTTTCCCATATTCAATTAAATCATTAATGTCAGCTGTTCTATTTCTTCCAAAGCGGTGGTCGTGCCCTATGATTATTTTTTGAATATTGAGTTGATTTACTAAGACAGTTGTAACAAAGTCTTCAGCAGTCAATCTAGAAAATTCTTTGTCAAATGAATGAATGATAAGGTTGTCAATGCCGGTTTTTTCTAAAAGCACTGTTTTTTCGTCGATGGTATTGAGAAGCTTAACGCTTGAATGGTCTTGTAAAACCATTCTAGGATGGGGAAAAAAGGTAAGAACAGTACTTTCACAATCAAGTTCTTGAGCACTATGTATTATTCTTTCTAAAATCTTTTTATGTCCAATATGAACACCATCAAAAGTTCCAATGGTAATCACCGATTTGGCTTTGTTGTATTTAGAAATAGAAGTGTAGGTTTTCAAGACAAAAGCATTTTGGGTGCAAATTTAATTAAATAGAATAAATATGAGACGTTTTAGTAAAAAAGCATTTTATAAAACGAAAAAAGAATATACTATTTTAGTATTAATACTCAATGACCGTTATTATCTGAGGAACTTCATTTATGCTAAAGTTGAGATGAAAGTTGAGTTTTTTATTTTCTTTGTGCCATTCTAGTTTGCCTTTATTTACTTTAAAGAGGCCAATTTGTCCGCGGCAAAAGCAATACCTTCCAAAGAGCATTTTGGTTTTTTGTAGATCTCCATTTTCTAATGTTTGAGAAGTATTATTGTTGATTTCGAATACTAAAGTTTCTTTGTAACTACCATCTGTTGCTGCTTGATTCATGTTTTTTTTAAATTCATAACGAATAACAGTATGGGTAGAATCGTCATGCAAAGTATATGAGGTTGAGTTGTCTGCGTTAGTGATAAGAACCATCGTTTTATGTTCTAAAATAGTTACCGTACAATCGCCATCTGATGGGCAAATAGTAAGTTTTTGAGTCGGTAAATTATTTGTAATATTACAAGAACAAAAAACAAATAGAAATAGAACAACTATTTTGTGCATAAAATCAAGATTTGTGCATACAAATCTAGCATATTTATTGCAGAATAGGAGGGAGTTGTGCCGAAAAAGAATTTTAGATAGGTTGTAGAATATGTTAAAAACAAGTAACATTAAAATATTAATTATATATTTGAGGACTAATTAATTAGCCTAAAAATGAAAAAACTATTACTTTTTTTAGCATTCGTCTTGTCATTTGGGCAGTTGCTAGCACAGAAGAGTTCTGTTTGGCATTCCATAAGTCGTTCTGAAACGTCTAAATTGGCAAAAGTCAGAACAGATTTAAATGAAGAAGGAGAACTCTATTTCACTTTAGATGCCATTGCATTTAAGCAGCCTTTAGTAAATGCTAAAGATAAATTTTCAAAACAACCAGGTGTTTTACTTGAATTTCCTAACAAAAATGGTGATATTGAACAATTTCAAGTATGGGAGAATTCCAACATGGAACCCGATTTTCAAGCTCAGTTTCCGCAGATTAGGGCGTATGTTGGGAAAAGCACCGTTGATGGTTCTGTGATTAACTTTAGTGTATCACCACAAGGAATTCAAACGATACTTTTTAGAGCCAACGGAAATACAGAATTTATAGAAGCTTATGATAAAGAGGCCTCGGCTTACAGACTTTTTGATTCTAGTAATAGAGCCAAGAGCACATTAAATTGTACTACAGTTGATGTTCCTTTAGAAATTGAAGCTGGAATTGACAATAAAATTGCTTCAAGTAATCTAAAATACAAAACTATGCGCTTAGCATTGTCTTGTACTGGTGAATATGCTGCCGCTTTTGGAGCGTCAACTGCGGGAACCGCCGCAGACAAAGCGCTTGTGCTAGCCGCCATGAATGCTACAATGACACGTGTTAATGGCGTATATGACAAAGAGATAGCTGTCCATTTGAATATGATAGATAATACTAGTGTTATTTATTATGATGCTACAACAGATCCTTATGATGATGGGGCAACTGGATCTGCGGGTACTTGGAATGGACAATTGATGAATACGCTTCATACTGTTTTGGGAGATTCAGCATTTGATATTGGTCATTTGTTTGGTGCTACTGGAGGTGGAGGAAATGCCGGATGTATTGGTTGCGTGTGTAACAACACCTTGGCAACAGGAGGGGGAGCAACTACTGCCTATAAAGGAAGTGCATTTACTTCACCAAATACGGGTGCTTTGCCTTCAGGAGATGGTTTTGATATTGATTTTGTGGCTCACGAAATGGGACATCAATTGGGTGGAAATCACTCGTTTACTTATGGTGGTGTTGCGAACGAAACTAATCCCGAAATTTCAGTTGCTGGAGTAGAACCAGGAAGTGGTTCTACCATTATGTCTTATGCGGGTGTGGCTTATGATGAAACTTCTGGAGCAAATTATAATTCACAAATACATTCCGATCCAATTTTTGCATGGAAAAACATCAATCAAATTCAAACAAATTTGAACACAAAAACTTGTCCTGTTACCACAACTTTGGTAGACAATGTGCCTGTAGTCAATGCAGGAGCTGATTATACTATTCCTGTAGGGACAGCATTTGTTTTAACTGGTACTGCAACTGACGCCGACACTGCTGATGTATTATCCTATTTATGGGAAGAAAACGATTTGGGAACTAGTGCTACAACAACAGCTAATTGTTTTGCAGTCTCTACAAAAACGATAGGGCCTAATTTTAGAACCTTTAAACCAAGTACAAACATCTTTAGGTATTTTCCACAAATGGGAAAAATTTTAAATGGAGTATTAGCCGTTACAACAGGGTCAGTATCCAATTGGGAATCGGTTTCAACAGTAGCAAGAACCTTGAATTTTACTTTTACAACAAGAGATAATCATGTTGGAGGAGGGCAAACCGCAACTGATGCTGCTATAATTACTGTGAATGCTACAGGAGGCGCATTCTCTGTATCCTCGCAGAACACAACAGGAATTTCTTATGTAGGAAACTCAACTCAAACGGTAACTTGGGTACCAGGAAGTACAGCGTCGGCACCGTTTAATTCGCCAACAGTAGATATTTTAATTTCTACCAATGTTTCGACCTCAATAGAAACCTATAATGCAACGACACCAACTTCGCCAAACCCAACAACATGGACAACTATTGCTTCGGGAGTGCCTAATAATGGTAGTTATGTAGTAACTTTACCTAATGTAACCGCTAGTACTGCTACTTGTAGATTTATGGTAAAAGCAGTAGGCAACGTATTCTTGGCAGTAAATGCTAAAAACTTTACCATCACACCAGCATTAGCTAACGAAACTTTTGGGTTGAATAATTTCTCATTGTATCCAAATCCAAACAAAGGAAATTTTTCAGTTCAATTTGATTCAACATCAACTAATGATATTGAAATAACAGTTCATGATATTAGAGGTAGAAACATCTTTGAAAGAAGCTATCCAAATACAGGAATGTTTTCTCAAAACCTACAATTGGATACCGTTCAAGCTGGAGTTTATCTAGTGACTGTAAAAGATGGTGATAAAAAAGTTGTTAGGAAGATAGTAGTGGAATAATTAATATTTTATTAATAATTGTTAAAGTGCTTAATATTTTGAGCACTTTTTTTTATTATTCTTATAAAAGGAATATATTTGACCCCTAATTAATTAACAACTAAAATGAAAAAACCACTACTTATTTTAGCTCTTGTCTTGTCTTTTGGACATTTGCTAGCGCAAAAAAGTGCTGTTTGGCATTCCGTTAGTCGTTCTCAAACGTCGAAATTGGTAAAAGTCAGAACAGATTTAAACGAAGAAGGAGAACACTATTTTTCTCTTGATGCCAATGCTTTTAAGCAAACTTTAGTAAACGCTAAAGATAAATTCTCAAAACAACCAGGTGTAGAAGTTGAATTTCCAAACATGAATGGAGAAATTGAGAAATTTCAAGTTTGGGAAAATTCAAATATGGAACCTGATTTTCAAGCACAGTTTCCACAAATTAGAGCTTATGTAGGAAAAGGGATTACTGACAAAGGTGCTACAATTAACTTTAGTGTTTCGCCAAAAGGAATTCAAACCATCCTTTTTAGAACCAATAGCGCAGCAGAATTTATTGAAGCTTATGATAAAGAAGCTACAGCATATGTGCTTTTTGACGCGAGAAATAGAATTAGACAACCATTTAATTGTACTACTCCAGCAATTTCTAATGAAATTCAGTCGCCTGATGGCAAAACCACGGATGTTTTAAATAGTAACGCGGTATACAAAACTTTTCGTTTAGCATTGTCTTGTACAGGTGAATATGCAACGACATTTGGAGCTTCTACAGCTGGAACTGCAGCTGATAAAGCTCTTGTTCTTGCTGCTATGAATGCGACAATGACACGTGTAAATGGTGTATATGAAAAAGACTTAGCGGTTCACTTAAATATGATAGACAATACTAGCATCATTTATTATGACGCTAATACTGATCCCTATTCGCCAGCAGCAAGTATGTCTAATTGGAATACGGAATTGATGAATAATTTACACACAACATTAGGGGATTCAGCTTTTGATATAGGCCATTTATTTGGTGCTTCGGGCGGTGGTGGAAACGCAGGATGCATAGGTTGTGTATGTAATAATACTTTGTCAACAGGTGGTGGAGCAACAACTAGTTATAAAGGAAGTGGTATCACTTCTCCAGGATCTGGTTTGCCACAAGGTGATAGTTTTGATATTGATTATGTAGCACATGAAATGGGACACCAATTGGGGGCAAATCATTCATTTACTTATGGTTATGAAGGAACTATAGCTCAAACAGAGCCTGGTAGCTCTTCAACTATTATGGGATATGCTGGAATAACTAGTTATGATGTTCAGGCGCATTCTGACCCAATTTTTTCTTATAAAGGACTTTACCAGATTCAAACAAATTTAAATACAAAAACTTGTTCAGTTAATACTTCTTTAACTGGAATTGATGCAACGCCAACCGCAAATGCAGGGGCAGATTATACTATTCCAGTTGGTACCGCTTTTGTTTTAACAGGAACTGGCACTGATGCTGACACTTCAGATGTATTAACTTATTTATGGGAACAAAATGATGTAGGTACTAGTGCAACAGCAACTGCGAGCAGTGAAGTACTGCAAACAAAAACTGTAGGTCCTAATTTTAGAACTTTTAAACCAAGTACCAATAACTTTAGATTTTTCCCACAAATGGGTAAAATTTTAGCTGGAACTCTTGCTATTACAACAGCAGGGATAAGCAATTGGGAATCTGTTTCTTCTGTGGCTAGAACATTAAATTTTACTTTTACAGCAAGAGATAATCATGCTGGTGGTGGTCAAACTGCAACAGATGCTTCCATTATTACTGTTAATGCAACGGGAGGGGCTTTTTCAGTTTCTTCACAAAGTACGACAGGTATTTCTTATGCAGGAAATTCTACCCAAACGGTAACTTGGGTTCCTGGAAGTACTGCATCTGCCCCATTTAATTCTCCAACTGTAGACATTTTGTTGACTACAAATGCTTCTACCGCTATAGAAACCTATAATGCTACCACACCAACAACTCCAAATCCAACAACATGGACCACTATAGCTTCCGGAGTTCCTAATAATGGTTCTTATGTGGTTACATTACCAAATGTTACAGCTAGTACAGCTACTTGTAGATTTATGGTGAAAGCAGTAGGCAATGTGTTTTTAGCGGTAAATTCTAAAAACTTCACAATTACTCCAGCTTTAGCGAATGAGACCTTTGGATTGAATAATTTTTCATTGTATCCAAACCCAAACAAAGGGAACTTCTCAGTCCAATTTGATTCTACATCTACTAATGATATAGAAATTACGGTGCATGATATTAGAGGTAGAAATATCTTTGAAAGGACTTATCCTAATACAGGAATGTTTTCTCAAAACTTGCAATTGGATACTGTTCAATCAGGAGTTTATTTAGTAACAGTAAAGGATGGAGATAAAAAAGTAGTTAAGAAGATAGTAGTAGAATAATTAATATACTCTTAAGAATTGTTAAAGTGCTCA
>CAIWKX010000098.1 GCA_903913315.1 uncultured Bacteroidota bacterium
CAATAAGAGAAGACAACAAAATTTTAAATAAAATGAATAAGAAGTATTCAAGAAAAACATTAGACAGACAGCACCAATTAAAACAGAACCTATTAAATAATCCTATTTTCTCTTATGATTATCAAAGGATATTAAAAGCGTATGAAGATAATATAGAATTGGGCGAACAAGAATTGAAAATACTTGAATTATTGGATTTCAAACCTATATAATCATTTTTATCATTTTTTTTAATAATTCGTGGGTAGTAATACACGAATTATTTTCAGTTTCCTTTCAACTTTCTTTTTCCCTTTTAATCTATTTGAAATGAAAGGGAAAATTTAATAAGTTTACTTTCAATTTTCAATTATTAACGGTTTGAAATCTATTCATCATTGATAAATAGATTAAATGATTTCTTGCTTTTATCAATTATTTCTTCTGTAGTATATGTTAGTTTCATTAATGTGTCTTTGTAAAAAATCTTGTATGAAGTCTTTAATATCTCATTTATCTTTTTTGCTAATTTAATAAATTCTTCTTGTGTCAGTTGAATATTAATTTTAACATTTAAAAAATCTGTTGTATTCTCATTATTTTTTATTTTAGACTTATAAATTTTATCTATGAAATCTATTCTTTTTTCAATCAAGTATTTATTCATATTTTGTAATCATCTTCTATTTTTGATGAAATAAAATAGACCCTGTTATTAATACCTTGTTTTTTGTATGACATTTTTTAACACCCCTAATTTTAATACAGATTTTATTTCATCTTTTTTTAGAATATTTCGTGGGTTAAAAGTTGCCCCGATTGCTTTATTATTATTATTTTTATTATTGTTTAGATGTTGAAATATAGTATTTTATTATTATTTACTATCATTATATTAATAAATATTAAATAAAATACTATATATTAACATCTAAATAATAACAGTCGGGGCAACTTTTAAACAATCTGGGCAACTATTGGGGCAACTTAAAAGCAAAATTGGGCAAGTTTTATAAATTAAAAGCAACTTAAAAGCAAATCGGGGCAACTCAAAGCAATCGGGGCAACTTTTCAAAATTTTAGAAAAAAATATAAAATATTTTTGTAATGTGTATAAAAAAACTACACAACACAATTTATTTTTATAGATTTTATAGATGAATTTAAAATGCCCCCCTGCTGAATAGCGAGAAAGTTTCGAACGCGTGCTATGATCTAAAAGATTTGCCTTTATTTTTTTGTCTGCATTGAAAATCATGATCTGATGTACTGTTCGAGAATTAAATCGGGCAATCACCCGTTTCGCTCTGCGGCCCGCGTTGTTCAACGCCAGCTTCGCGAATATTGGGGGAACCGCCCACAGCGCGGGGTTGCTCATGTCGGCGTCGAACTCTGTGTTCCCGCACAGTCCGCCGGGCACAGGCGTCCAAACGCTTCCGTCGCCAGAGGAATCGCTATGGTGTTTCTTGTCTGAACATAGCATGTAATTGGGATGGAAAATCTTGCCGGAGGGCAGGATTAAACACTGCTATCAACAAGGACTGCACAAGCCAGCACAGGCCTGGGTAGATTGTGATTCAGGCGGTTCCGTAGATGATCCTGTAGCAGGTTTGTTCTTTCTTCAACAGCTAATACATCGGTTGATTCATCATAGAACGGTTCGCATTGGAGTACAGTTTTGCAAGTCCACGCTCTGATTTGGTTGCTTGGACCTCTTCTTCTTGGGCGCTTGGGTCGAGCTGCAGGCAGTTCTGATTCAGACACAGAGCCCGTTTTGCGTTCGCTTTCTTCCGAAGAAAGATTAAATACACCACGCATGAAAAAAGTGGCTTGATATTAATTTCTCGATAGGGATATGGGGCAGGAACGCAGCTATTGCTTGATAATTGAGATGACCCGTCAGAGTGCAGGCATCGCCATTTGAACTTAAGGACCAGTGCGCAGACGCGCCCTGGTTCTTTCTGGCGCTTTTAACCCTCTTTTGTACCACGCGTCTGTGCTATCTCTGTAGCCACCAGGACTTCGAACGCCAGCTTCATTTGCAGTAACGGTCTATTTACATAGTTGACGGGTTGTCCACATTTCACTTTTCTCATAGCGCAACATTTTCATATGAGATATATAAAAGAGGATATAAGAGGATGAAATGTCCGTAAGTACTTACGGACAATTAAAAAATTGCGTTGAACCAATCAAATACTATTTTTGCAATTCGTGCGATTTCGCAGGGTTCGAACCAGCGACCATCAGCACACCAGCAAGACAAATTGCCAACTCTACCAAGTCTGCTTATTATCACTGGCAAATTATTGGAAATATATTCAATTCTCCCTATATTTTGAAAATGGGTTTGTGTGGGTTCTTGTTTTTCTCACTTCCCTTTTTTTTTCCCCTACACTTTATAAATATAGGACTGTTGTCTGCTCTTCTATATATATATTTTTTATTTTTATTTAATTTAAAAAGAGGGGTATTTATACACTATCCAATTATCGATTTTATTGCTTGGGTGGGTTAGTGGGTG
>CAIWKX010000099.1 GCA_903913315.1 uncultured Bacteroidota bacterium
CCAGAATATTGATGAAGTTGCATTTATCATCCACGAGAGTTTTGGTAAAAAGGTGGAAGAAGAATTAATTGCCATTGCTCAAAAATTGGGGGCAAGAGGAACCATCTATTATCAAAATGAAGCTTTAGGAACGGGTCATGCTATTATGTGTGCTAAAGATTCTTTGAGCGGACCAGCAGTTATTGCTTATGCAGATACTTTAATACGTGCTGATTTTGATTTGGATAAAACAGCCGATAGCGTAATCTGGGTAAAGCAAGTGGACCAACCTGAAGCTTTTGGTGTTATTAATTTAAACGAAAACAATGAAATAGTCGAGTTGGTAGAAAAACCGAAAGAATTTGTTTCTGACCTTGCCGTGATTGGCATATACTATTTTAAAGATGTTGCCGTTCTAAAGAATGAATTGCAATCGGTTTTGGACAATAATATTATCCATGGTGGCGAATATCAAATTAATGATGGTATCAAACAAATGATGGCAAAAGGAATGAAATTTGTGCCAGGAAAAGTAGATGAATGGATGGATTGCGGGAACAAAGATGTTACGGTTGACACGAATAATAGAATGTTGAATTTCTTGCATAACGACGGCATTCATTTGATTGATTATGATGTGAAACAAGAAAACTCGAATATCATTCCGCCTTGTTATATTGGTAAAGATGTAGTATTGATCAATGCCACAGTGGGTCCCAATGTATCCCTTGGCGATGGTTGTCATGTTGAGAACAGCACCATTACCAATAGTTTGATACAAACGCATTCTCATATTAAAAATGCCAATTTGGATAATGCTATGATTGGGAACCATGCTAGTTTTGATGGTGATTTCACTAGTATTAGTATTGGAGATTATTCGGTTTTAGAATAAAAATACATGAAAAAAATAGTTTTATATAGTTTTCTTTTTGGAATGTTTTTCGTTCCAATTGCTCTTTTGGCTCAAGGCGAACCTAAAGATACGTTGGCATTGGCAGAGAATAAATTTGAAACCTCATTCTATGAATCTTTGAAACAAAAAGGCATTGAAAATTATGATAAAGCTATTGAATCGTTAGAGAAATGTCAAGATCTTCAATCTGATAATGCGATTGTTTATTTTGAATTGGGCAAGAATTATTTGGCATTAAAAAAATATAAAGAAGCCTACGATAATTTTGAGAAGGTAACTAAAATAGAACCTAAAAACCGTTGGGCTTGGGCTGGCATGTATGATGTGTGTTATGAAACACATGATTACAATCAGGCTATTACTGTGGTTCAAAAATTAACCGAATTCAAAGCAGATTATAAAGAAGATTTGGTGTCGTTATACATGAATACGCAACAATTTGACAAAGCTTTGGATTTGATTAATGAGCTTAATCAAACCGTTGGTAAATCGGATAAAAGAGAATTGTATAAAGCTCAAATTCTATCGGATGCTAAATATCAAGGTTCAGAAAAAGCCAATTTAATTGATCAAATCAAGAAAAATCCAAAGGATGAAGCCAATTATGTTGCTTTGATTTATTTGTATTCTCAAAGTAATCAAGAAGAAAAAGCGTTGGAAGTTGCCAAACAATTGGAAAAGGAAATCCCAACTTCCGATTGGGCTCAAGTGAGCTTGTTTAAGTTTCATTTGAATAATAATGATGGTGATAAAGCTGTAAAAGCAATGAATATTGTTTTTGAAAGTGATAAAATAGATAGAAAAATCAAACATAGAATTTTAAATGAATTCTTGATTTTTACTAAAAATAATCCGCAGTATGAAAAGGATTTAGATCATGCAATTGGTTATTTTGATGATGATAAAGAAGTAAAAGTTGCTAAAGAAATAGGGAAGTTTTATCAAGCCAAAAAAGATTGGGTGAAAGCTATCAAGTATTATGAAATGCATTTGAAAAACACCAATGACGATATGGAAACCATTTTGTTATTGATGCAAGCGTATACTGAAAACCTACAGTTTGATAAATTAGCCAAAGCCTCCGACGAGCAAATGCAGTTGTTCCCTTCGCAACCTCAATTGTATTATTACAATGGATTGGCAAACAATCAGCTTAAAAATTATAAAAAAGCCAAAGACGTTCTAGAAGCTGGAATCGATTTTGTAATTGATGATAAGGCATTAGAAATTAATTTTAATCTTCAATTAGGCGAGGCTTACAACGGTTTAGGAGATATGAAAAAGAAAGAGTTCTATTTTTTAAAAGCCAATTCGCTCATTGAGAAACAAAAGAAATAAATCTTAAAATACCTTGAATTTTTGAAACCTTACATGAAAAAATATTTTGCGCTTTTAGTATTGATTTTAGTTAGCTCTTGTAAATCCAAAGCATTTTTGGCGGAAGGAAGCGCAAGCAAAACTTTGTCGGCAGATAAAATAATAAACAATCACTATAGCAATACAACAGAATTTTCTACTTTAAATATAAAAGCAAGCGCAAAATATCAAGATGATAAGCAAACGCAAAATGTACAAGCAGAAATTAGAATTAAGAAAGACGAAAAGATTTTAGTTAGCATAAAAGTTTTAGGTTTTACTATGGCTAAAGCTTTGATTACCCCAACTTCTGTGCAATATTATGAAAAGATAGGAGGAAAATATTTTGAGGGTGATTATGTTGGATTAAGTCAATGGTTGGGAACTGATTTGGATTTTCAAAAAGTACAAAATATGTTTATTGGAAAAGCAATTGATGATTTACACAAAGGGAAATATGCGGTTTCCATTATGGAAAAACTATATAAATTACAATCCAATTCAGACGGAAATACTAATAAATCTTTCTTTTTTGAAAGCAGTAATTTTTTGATAAAAAGACAAGAAATTAATCAGCCTACATTAGATAGAACGCTGCAAGTTGCTTATCCAGATTATAAAAAATACGATGAAATGATTTTACCGTTATCTTTGGCAATCGATGCTAGACAAAAGGAGAGTAAAACCAACATCGACATCCAATATAAAAATGTTACCTTCAACGAAGACCTTACATTTCCCTACAGTGTTCCAGAAGGGTATGAAAGAATTTTTATTGACAAGATATAAATACTATGCAAAAAAGATTAATCACATTACTTTTCATTTGTCTGACTTCATTGGCATGGAGCCAGCATACACAAGAAGAATTGGAGCAACGAAAAGCTAAAATTCAACAAGAAATTGAAGAAAAGCAAAAAATGTTGGATGAAGTTAAAGGTAAAGAAAAATCAGTTGTCAAATTGTTGACCCTTCAAAAAGAGAAAATTGGTTTGAAAGAAAAACTGATTAACACCACCGAAAAGCAAACCAAATTGTTGAGCAATGATATGTATATCAATCAGGTTCAAATAAACAAACTGAAAAAAGATTTGGTTATTCTCAAAGAGGATTATGCTGCTATGATTGTGAAATCTTACAAAAGTAGATCGCAACAAAGTAGGGTTATGTTTTTATTGTCATCAGAGAATTTTTTACAAGCCTATAAGCGATTGCAATACATGAAGCAATATTCTAGTTATAGAAGAATGCAAGGGGATGAAATAAAAGACAAAACAGCTAAGTTAGCTGACTATAATTTAAAATTAAGCGGACAAAAAACAGAAAAAGTTAAGTTGATTACCGAGCAAGAAAATCAAAAACAAGACTTAGAAAAAGAGAAACAAGAACAAGAAAAAATAGCCAACAGTTTAAAGAAAGACAAAAAACAAATTGCTGCTGAAATCAAGAAGAAACAGCAAGAAACTAAAAAAATAGACGCTCAAATTCAAAAATTAATTCGCGATGCGATTGCAGAAGCCAACAAAAAAGCTGCTGCTGCCAAAGTAAAAGCCAATCCAAAAACAACTACTGTTGCTGAAACGAAGCGTATTGAAGAATCGACTAAAATTGTTTTAACGCCCGAAGGGCAATTAATTTCCAATAATTTTAAAGCCAATAAAGGAAGATTGCCTTGGCCTGTAGAAAAAGGGGTAATTACTTTAGGATATGGTGATCAACCCCATCCTGTATATAAAACACTGATGATTCA
>CAIWKX010000100.1 GCA_903913315.1 uncultured Bacteroidota bacterium
ACTCATGGTTAATTTTTTACTTTGAAAAGGACACAAAGGCGCTTCGCTTTATTGGATGGTTGCTACTGGTACACGTCTTCGGGGGAACGAGGGTTTTTGTTTCATAGAGTTTCACAGCGTTTTTAATTATTTAGAATACTAAGTTTAATTTGAAAGGACTCCAAGGTGCTTTGCTTGGCTTAAACACCCCGCCCTTTGGGCACCTCCCGATAAATCGGGACAAGTTCCCGATAAATAGAGACAAGCTCTCCAAAGGAGGGGAATGTTATCGTTTGTCGGGGGTGGATTTGTTGAAGGCGATGAGGTTGAACATGGCGCGCATTCGGCTCCTGACTCGGTTGCCGTATTGGGCTTCGATTTCGGAGGCGGAAAGGTTGGTGGTGATGTGGGTTTGGATGTTTTTGGCTATGAATAGGTCGTAGCGACTTAATAGTATTTCTCCCATGACGTTACATTCGTTGCCGTAGTATTTTATGTTGTTTTCTAGTCCGAGGTCATCGAAGCAGATGATTTTGGGGTCGGATTCGTAGAGGCGTCCTTTGGTGTATTTGTGGATGACAGTATACCCGTCATGGATGAATTCAAAGCTTATGTCTCGGCAGGGTTTTATCATAAATTTGTGCTGGATAGGAGTGAGGTAACGCATGATGTTCATTAGGGATGTTTTGCCGCAGCCGATCGGTCCGGATAGGAGTATGCCTTTGTTTATAGTGATGTCTAATTGAGCGCAGGCTTGATCTTCTTTGAGGAAATAGGCGATTAGTTGGTATATTACTTGATGGTCGTTTTCAATGATTTTGAATTCGTTGCCGTAGAGTTCTTGTCCTTTGGTTTGTATCCAATGGATTACTTCTGGGTAGTTGTAGTGGGATTTTATTTCTGGGGTCATGTTTTTAAGGGTTTAAAATTATTTAAGGGTTATTCTGCTTCGCTTCATATGTCGGCTGGGGCTCGTGTAAGGTTTTTTATTGCACAGAGTTACACAGAGTTTTACCACGAAGTGCACAAAGATTTTAATCACTGAGTGCAATACTATTTGATTTTGAAAGGACACAAAGGCGCTTCGCTTTACTAGTACCTGATGCCACGTGTCAGGTTTTGGATTCCCGCCTTTGTGGGAATGACAATGCCTTCGCGGGAATGACGGTTGGCTTTGAGTTCCCACCTATGCGAGAATGACAGTTTTTAACCACCCCGGCTTTCAGCCACCTCCCGAATATCGGGACAAGCACTCCAAAGAAGGGGAATATTAGAGGGGTTCGGAGTAGTCTTTTTCGGTGGTGGTGTTGAGGTGGTTTGCTCTGTTGGGTTGTTGTTCCTGGGAAATGAATTTGGTTGCATTTATCATCCAGTTTTCCGCTATTGCTTGCCAATCGACCATGGGTGTTTTGCCACCCACTAACCAACCCACTCCAGAAAAATAGTTGAAGAATTTTAGGGCTTCAATTGCAGGGTAGTTGCTTTCTAGGAAGTAGTTTTTGACTTCTTCGATTGTTGGGTGTACCCTTTTTTCTTTTTTTGTGAATGCCGGAGAAGAAGCATTTTGATTTTCGGGGAGCAATTGTTCCGGCATTTCTTTTTTTTCTTTTTCAGCGGAACATTTTTCTTTTTTTAAAATTGGATTATTATTACTATTATTTTTTTTTGCTTGCTCGCCCAAGTTTAAACTGTTTGAATTATTTAAATTGTTTGTTTTGTTTATATTGTTTATAGAAGGTACTAGCGCTAGTTCATTACCAGTCTCGCTACTAGTATAAGACTTGTCTACAACTTGTTCTGAAACAGGGACAATAAGAGGTTCATTTTTTAGTTTTCTTTCTTTTTTGGGAATTGGTTTTAAATCTTCGGAAAAGTTGAATAGAATGACATGGCTTCCTCTGAACGGATTGAATGAGGGTTCGTAATTAATATATCCCAAGCTGTGTAAGTTTTTCAGGCATTTGTGGTAGGTTGCCTTAGAGCTTATTTTACTTATTCGCATTACCTCATCGCGATTGATGCTAATGGGGTTTTTGAATCGGTTGCAATTCCAGAATTGGAACAGGGCGATGTACAAGCTGACGTGTGTAGGATTGAGGGTGTTGTCGATGGCTACTTTTTCGAAGAAGCCGGTTAGGTGTTTGATGTAGTTCATATTTTTAGTGAATGGTGATTAGTGAATAGTGATTAGTTAGTTTCAGTTTTTGGGACACTGAGTTTCACAAAGTTTCTTATTCTTATTTTGACAGGCTGAGTAAAGGCTCGAAACGAATATTTTAAATGCTAAGTGCAACAATATTTAATTTTTAAAGAGCATAAAGACGTTTCGATTTAAGCTGACATGAGTAAAAAACTTATTTGAATAGTTTTACTTGGGTGTTTACTTTGTTTCCGTGTAATAGTTTTTCGATGTCGGAATTATCGTAGTACATGATGCTTCCGACTTTGGTGTAGGTTAGTGTGCCGTTGATTCTGAGGTTTTGGAGTGTGCCAGGAGAGATGTTGAGGAGTTTGCGTACTTCTCCGGATTTGAGCCACTGTTTTTGTTGTTGTGGTTTGGATTGGATGATTTCTTTTAAATC
>CAIWKX010000101.1 GCA_903913315.1 uncultured Bacteroidota bacterium
ATTGAAACATATTGGGATGGTGCATTATCAGCTCTCGCTGTAGACTGTGTTAAACAAGGTTACACTGTTGAAACTTTACCTTATAATAGTCAAATTACTTATGGGAATTCGGCTAACGTACAAGATTTAAGTAATTATAAGGTATTTGTGGTTGATGAACCAGATTGGTACTTTTCTGCGACAGAAAAAACAGCAATCGTGAATTTTGTTAAAAACGGAGGTGGATTAATGATGATCTCTGATCACACAGGAGCCGATAGAAATGGAGATGGTGTTGACTCACCAATGGCATGGAATGATTTATTGACGAACAATACCGTTTTAAATAACCCTTTTGGAATTGCATTTGATTTAGTTAATATTTCAGGAAGCTCAACGGCATTTACGACCCTAACATCTTCAAGCCCTTATTATTCAGTTTTACATGGTATTATGGGAAATCCTAGTCAGGTATTATGGTCAAATGGGACTACTATGACATTAAATACGACCGCCAATAGCTCGGTTAAGGGATTGGTTTTTAAATCAGGTTCTAGTACAACTGGAACAACGAATGTAATGGCTGCAGTAGCCACATATCAAAGTGGAAAAGTTTTTGCTATGGGAGATAGCTCTCCTTTTGATGATGGTACAGGTGACACTGGTGATACATTATACAACGGCTATACTTCCGATGCTAGCGGAAACCATAGATTATTAATCATGAATGCGATGATTTGGTTGATGACTCCTAGCTTGGCAACTAGTGATTTTGCTTTTGACGAAAGTCATTTTACAATTGCACCCAACCCAACACAAGACAAACAAATTCATTTTACTTTTTCACTAAATGAAGTTCAAAGTACAACTGTTTCTATAATTGATACTTTGGGAAGAACTGTTAAAGAGATAAGTTTAAACGAATTGAATACTGGTATTAATTACCAAAGTATTGACGGAAGCGATTTACAAGCTGGATTATATATTTGTAAATTGGCTACTGCAACAACAAGTAAAAGTTTACAGGTTGTGGTTAAATAAGATTTTACACACTATTTTATACAATAAAACCTGGCTATCTGTCAGGTTTTATTATAATATACCTATACGTAATAATAGTGGAAATTTTATTTTTTTGACAACATCTCTTTCCCATAAATCTTCAAGCTGATTTTCAATCACATCTAATGGATTTTGCATTGTATCGTTTATATAATGCTTTACCGCCGACCATGTTCCTAAGTAACCCATAAAATGATCTAAGGACCAATTATATGAAATAGAAAAAGAAGGTGTTTCAATTTCTTCAAAAGGAAAAGGAATGGTTTTATAAAGTTCATCAATGTATTTGCGCTCTTTATCCCAATAATTACCAATCGTGTTTTTATAAAAATCACTGATGATAGTATCTATTTCAGGACTAACTTCTATTTTACCATATCCCATTACAACTAACGTAGCATTAGGTTTAGCCGTTCGTTTAATTTCTCCATAAAACTTTTCAAAATCAAACCAATGAATGGCTTGGGCAACAGTAATCAAATCAAAAAAGTCATTGGGAAAATTAGTTTTCTCTGCTGCTTGCACTGAATAAATTACATTTGGCAATTGCTGCGCTTGAGCTAATTGCGCTACACTAATATCAGTTGCATATACCATTGTGAATCTTTTGGCCAATTCAATTGCTACTTGACCATTACCAGTACCACAATCCCAAGCAACATGTTTATTTTTAATAATTGTACCTAAATAATCAAAAAAATCATTAGGATACTTGGGCCTATATTTAGCGTATTGGTCTGATTGTGTAGAAAAGTTGTCCTTCATGAATTGTAAATAATTTATTGTAAATATGTTATAAAAATACTAATTTAATTTTAAGTTGTAAAAAGAAGTACAAAATAGTAAAATGTTATACTTTTGGAATAAAAAATTATGAAGAGATATATACTTATTTTTTTTGTTGCTTTTATTGTAGCACCTTCTTATCTATTTAGCCAAGAAATAACAAAAGAAAGTGATTTTACGGTACATCATTACCCTTCTAAAATGGAATTGGAGTTTGATAAAGCAGAAATTCCTTCCAATATTAAAGTTGTCAATGTTTTAACAAACAAAGAGCAACCAGTTTCAAAAAGCAACACTTCAAATACAATATTTTCAATAAATCAGGTAAACCCTTCTGACTTATATAGAGTAGAATATACTTTAAAAAACAATAAATCAACTACTCCTTCAACTACTACAATTGCAGCCAAATCAGCTTCAACGGGAACAATGACGGTTTATTTCAATCATCCTGTTGATATTGCTTATGCTCAAACACAACAAGCTGTAAACCTCTCCAATACTCTTGTGAACATGCTTATCTCATATATTAATAATTGTGTTGCAACAATGGATATTGCGATTTACGATTCTTATTCTCCTTCTGCTACCTCAGGAATTGCAGGCGCTATAAATGCAGCTTATGCAAGAGGAGTTCAAGTCCGTGTTATTTATGATGGTAGTACAAGTAGTGTTATGATTCCATTATTAAACGCTGCTATTCCAAGACTGCCCAGTCCTACCACTTCGACGTACGGTATCATGCACAATAAATTCGTGATTTTTGATGCTAACAATACCGATGCTAACGTTCCTTTTGTTTGGACGGGTTCTACGAACTGGACTACTTCTCAAATTGATGGTCCAGATAAAAACAGTGTAATCATCATACAAGATCAATCATTAGCTCTTGCCTATAAAATAGAATTCGAAGAAATGTGGGGTAGTTCAACTTTAACACCAAATACTGCCAATTCAAAATTTGGTCCACATAAAACGGATAATACTCCTCATAATTTTATTATTGGAGGTAAAAATGTAGAAAGTTATTTTAGCCCTTCTGATGGAACAACAGCTAAAATAGTTTCGGCTATTAATTCAGCAAATTCAGATATTGAGGTAGCGGTAATGGATTTGACTCGAACTGACTGTAGTAGCGCCATAATTACAAAATACAATGGTGGCGTTAGCAACAGTAATGTATTAGTAGATAGTAATAATCCAACAGGAAACCAAATAGTCACTTTACAAGCAGCTTTGCCAACCAATCATGCCCAAGTCTATAGTGGTAGTGGTATTATGCATCATAAATTTATGGTGGTAGATAATTATAATTCAACCTCAGACCCTCTAGTATTGGTGGGGTCTCACAATTGGAGTACATCGGCAGAAACTAAAAATGATGAGAATACATTGATAGTACATGATGCTAATATTGCCAATCAATATTATCAAGCTTTTGCTTATTTGTTTGAACTTGCTGGCGGCGTTATAACGCCTCCTCTTTCAACAATTAGTGCTACCTATCAAGATGGATTATTAAAAATATATCCAAATCCAAATAATGGATTGCTGCATCTTTTTGCTAATCAAACAATAGATCATTTAGACATCAATATAGTTGATATTTTAGGCAAGAAAATTTCCAGTGCAAAATACGATTTATTTACTCAAAACACTATTGATATTAGTAATCAACCTAGTGGAATGTATTTTATTGAAGCTATTATTGATGGAAATGTTGAACATTTTAAAATTGTAAAAGAATAATGAAATTCTATTAAAATATAAACAGCCCTTTTAGAATATTTCTGAAAGGGCTGTTTTCTTATTGTCCTTTCTTTTTAATTCTTGATGAATTTAGTTACAAACATCTCTTCTCCACTATATACTTGAAGAATATAGGTTCCTGACACAAATCGCTCAACATTGATTTCGTTATTTACTGGAGTTTCATCTAAAATTACTTTTCCTAATAAATCGACTACTACAACTCTATCAATCGCATTATTATTAGAGGTTTCTACAGATAATATACTTTTTGTTGGGTTTGGATAAATAGTAAATGTCGTAAGCAATGTTTCCATTTTTACTACTTCCGTATGAGTAGAATTTCCAACAAGTGCCACAGTTACTTTAACAAAAACTGCTCTTCTAGAGCTCTCACAACCATTAACTGTCTGACTACAATAGTATAAAGTATTAGTTACTAATAAAGTTGAATTATCTAATGGTGTTCCACCAGTTGATGAGGAGTACCATAGAATATTTGAACCCGTGGCTACTAGATCAGCTACTGTGGCAGCAAAAGTGAAAGATTGAAAAGAAGCAGAGGGTGAAGGAGTTGTAATAATGGTTACAGGTATAGCCGTTCTCATACCTTCGCAACCATCAATAGTCTGACTTGCATAATAAGTTTTTGTAACTAAGGCGGTAGTACCTGCAAGCGCTGCACCCCCAGTAACTGTTGAATACCATTTAATACCAGTACCTGCTATGATTAAATCAGATATTTTAGAACCACTACAAAGTGTTAATGCAGTCGCTGCTGGTGGAGGTGTAACATTCACAATTACAGAAACAGCTACTCGTAAACTTTCACATGTATTTATCTTTTGAGATACATAGTAAGTACCAGAATTTAAAATAGTTGTTGTCGTCAAAGCAGTACCTCCCACTGGCAATATATACCATTTCAATGAAGTACCCGTTGCTACTAAATTGGAAACTTTAGAACCATAACAAAAAGTTTGTGGCGAAGGAGCAGTTGGATCAACAGTTGAATTCACTTTAACAATTATCCCTTTTCTAGTAGGACTTTCACAACCATTTATGGTTTGCGAGGCATAGTAATTGGCAGGAACAAGAGCTAGAGTAGGACTTAATGGTGAACCCCCTGTTGAAGTACTATACCATTTTATATTACTTCCAGTAGCAACTAAATCAGAAACACTACCTGAAAAGCAAAAAGTTTGATTACTTGCTATAGGTGCTAGAACTTTATTCACTGTCACTGCTACTGGAGTCCTAGGACCTTCAATACCTGCAATTGTTATTGTATAATAATAAATATTGGTTGTAAGGATTGCTGTTAATGGAAATTTTGTCCCTCCACTTGGATTACCATACCATTTTATATTTGCTCCATTGGGAATCAAATTAGCAACTGTGCCCTTGTTGCAAAAAAATTGTTGTATATTAGTACAATTGATTGAGTATGTTGCAGATGCATCCTTTATCCAACTAGTAATTGATGCGGTAGCAACTGGATTCGGAACTATGATACAAGTTAAA
>CAIWKX010000102.1 GCA_903913315.1 uncultured Bacteroidota bacterium
ACAATGAAGCCGATGGTATTTATGTCAACCGAGCGGAAAATGGATTTGTATATCCGAATGTGTTGAAGGAAATTAAAGAGGGAACTTTTATTTATCGCAATAACGATGCGGCTTTTATCAAAATTGTGGAGCGTGAAGACAGTGCCGTTCGAAAAATAAGTACGACTTTACTTTTATCAGAAAATGAAAATGGTTTTGAATTAAAAGCAACCGATGAAGATGGCAATGTGAGTGTTGTCACATTGGAACATCCAAAAGAACTCACTAAAAACAATGAGTCTATTACAGAAAATTTCAAAATAAATCTAGCCAAAACAGGATTTACGCCTTATACATCTGACGAAATACATATTGATTTTACTAGAAATTGGTTTCTTCCTATTTCAAAAATCAATGAAATGAGAAGAACAGTATTTGAGCAATTGTCGGAAATTCGTTTGGCAAATTATAAACGCGAAGAGCATCAAATCGTGAAAACATCGCATCCTTATCCGGAAAGTAAACTAGATTTCACCTATAATGTGGCGAATAAAGTGGCACGTAAGTTTTATGAACGCCATGGAGTAACCGAGATTGAAAAAGCCTTTGAATTGCAATGGGATCCAGGGAAATCTCGTGTGATGACTACCAAATATTGTATTAAATATGAACTAGAAAAATGTCCAAAATACCACAAAGACACATTGGGAGTAAAGGTTAAAGAGCCGTTGGTATTGAAGCAAGGAGAATTGGAATACAAGTTAAAGTTTAATTGCAAACCCTGTGAAATGGAGATTTGGGAAAAGGATGCCGAATTTGAGATTGAAGAAGATTAAATGAATACGTATAGTTGTATTGAAAAGAGTGACAATTAAATTTGTCGCTCTTTTTTTATTTTAAACATTACAACCATTTCTTCTCTTGTTCAGTAGCGTCTAGAATGTCAATTCCCAAGGTGTTTTTAAATTCTTCGGCCACCTTAAAGGCATCGGCTTTGTCTTCGGTTTTATAGCATGTGATGTGTTTGTTTCGGTCATAAAACAAATTCAAATAAATAATATCGCTTGTAATGGTTGTGGTAGCTGATACGACATTGATAGTCTGACTCTCTTTTGTTTTAAAGACCGATACGTATTCAAACTCTGGAAAAGGTTTCCATTTTCCGAATTTAAGACCAAAAATATATTTTATGGTTCTATAGGTTTTATTTTCAAGGTTTATTTCAGTGCCTTCTGTTGAAATTAGATTCAAGCCTATGACTATAAATAGCAATCCGAAAAAGAAGTTAAAAAGAAAAACAAATAGTCCGAAAAGTGCTAAAACAAATCCAAAAAACTTTTTAGCGAATAGCACTGGCTTTAAATAATGAATGGTTTTCATAGTGGCTTGTTGAGATGATTATTCTTGATTTTCAGCTTGGTCTAGCATTTTACTGATTTGTTTGAGCTTGTCTAGTGGTAGTGTTTTTATTTGGTGTTGCCAATTATTGTCTTCTATTGTTGGTATTAGTTTGGTTAATGGATGGGTTTTTTCCACTGGACTATTGGCATCTTGTTTGAAAATCAAGAGGTCGTTGGGTTGACAATAGAGTGCTTTGCAGATTAGGTTTAAGTTATCTAAACGCATGACATGGGTATCATTAGCTAGAATTTTACTAGCGGTGTGAGGAGCAATGCCAATTTTTACTAGAAAAGAGTATGGTTTTTCTATTTGACGAGCTTCTAAAACGGATTTTAGGTTTAAGTAGAGCATATTCTTAAGGGTTAATATTGGTTACTACTGTAAAATTAGCAAACTAATTTGATATATTATATAATAATTGTATTAAAAATAGCAATAAAGTTGTTAAATATTACGATGCAGTTTGTAAAAACTACATTGAAGTATGTAAAAACTACATTGAAATATGTAAAAACTGCATTTCAATATGTAAAAACTACATGGCAGTTTGCAGATTTTAAATTGAAGTATGTAAAAATTACATTATATTTTGTAAATTCTAAATTTAAGTTTGTAAATTCTAAATTTAAGTTTATAAATTCTAAACTAAAGTTTGTAAAAATTAAAATTAATGTTTCAAAAACTAAAATTAATTTGTTAAAAAATAAATGTAATTTGAATGTTTGTTAAAAGTAAAATATGCTTTTAAAAGAATACCCGAAGTGATTGCTTCGGGTGTTTTGGTTTTTAAATAGAATAGTATATTCTTTTTGTAAAAAAATTGTGTAATTATCTTATTAATCAATATAATTTAAAATATTTTGTTTTAAAATAAATTGTTGAAAAAAATATAATCAATATATTCATAGGTTTTACTATTTACTAATTAAAAATGATATTTTTGAGTCGTATTATTTATAATAAATCATCATGCCAATTAATGTAGTTGAACTTTTTGCTGGAGTAGGCGGGTTTAGGATAGGTTTAGAAGGATATCCTAGGGCAAACCATGCTAATTATCAAGTTATTTGGAGTAATCAATGGGAACCGAGTACTAAGGTACAACATGCAAATATGGTCTATGAAAGTCGTTGGCCAAATGCAAACCATTGCGGAGAAAATATTGAAAATGTAGTAGAAAATAACTTTGAATTAATTCCAGATCATGATTTATTAGTTGGTGGATTTCCTTGTCAGGATTATTCGGTAGCGACTACTTTGAAAAATTCGAAAGGGTTATTAGGTAAGAAAGGAGTACTATGGTGGAGTATTGAAGCTATTTTACGAAGAAAAGCAGAAAATAGACCAAGATATCTTATGTTAGAAAATGTTGACCGATTATTAAAGTCTCCATCTAAACAAAGAGGTCGTGATTTCGCTGTTATTTTAGCGTCTTTAAATAATCTAGGTTATGCTGTTGAATGGAGAGTTTTAAATGCTGCTGATTATGGTATGCCACAAAGAAGAAGAAGAGTTTTCTTTTTAGCGTACCGTAACGATACAGATATTTATAATAGAATTTTAGACGCCAATCATAAAGAAGATTGGTTAGATTCTGATGGAATAATTGCAACTGCCTTCCCAGTTAGAGAGATAAATGAAAAAATTAAAAAAGGTTCTGTTGAAGGCGACTTAATAAAGATTTCTAAAGAATTTAATTTAGAGGGAAAAGATAGTCCTTTTGAAAATTGTGGAGTTATGATTAATGGAGAGTTTACGACTGTTAAAGTTAAACCACATTATGATGGACCATTTAAAACTTTGAGAGATATACTTATTGATGTAGAAGACGTTCCAAAAGAATTTTTTATTTCAATTGAAGATGTTAATAAAGAAAAAGGTTGGAAATATCTTAAAGGATCAAAAAGTGAAATAAGAGAAACTAAAGAAGGTTTTAAATATAGTTATAGTGAAGGAAGTATGATTTTTCCAGATGCTTTAGAAAATGCTTCAAGGACTATAATAACTGGTGAAGGAGGGAATTCACCATCACGATTTAAACATGTTATTGAACAAAAAGGTAAATTAAGAAGGCTAACACCAATTGAACTTGAGCGTCTTAATATGTTTCCTGATAATCATACAAATTTAGAAGGGTTATCAGATACAAAGAGGGCATTTTTTATGGGTAACGCTTTAGTTGTAGGAATAGTTGAAAGGTTAGGGAAAGAATTATGTCAAAGAATTGATGTAAATTTGAATCAAGAACAATTTATCTAGATAGTTATTATTATGAATAATGTTGGAATAGAAAACTGGGAAAATGCTACAACTGGAACTTTAAAAGTTAGTAAACAATTTTTTCATCATCATGCTTATGAGATAATGAATTCTCATAAAGATTTGAGAGATAATTTTTTGAACACTCTTTCATCTAAAATTAATATTGAACCAAGAATTAAATTTACAAAAGGTAAAGAAAGTAGAGCAATAAAAGCAGATTTTTTAAATAAAGAAATTAGGCGAATCTTAACTATTACTCCTGATAATAAATTAAAGTTTGAAGTGATAGAAGAGCGTGGAGTATTTTATTTTAGTGAAGAAAAAAGTTCTATTGGAGGATTTGATTTTGCTATAATTAATCACCCTCAAAATATTCTTGCATTAAGGAATTTATGTTTTGGAGAACTTCAATACCATGATGGTATTAAAAGATGGAATACTTTTTTAAGTAAAAATTCAGATTTGAAAGATATTGCAGATAATATGGTAAACATTAAAAAAAATGGAATGGATGTAGAGTATATTAAATCTCCTAATGAAAATCCTTTAATAGTAGGAGAAATCCAATTTGGTAATTGGGCTCTAGCGTACCGAGACTTTTTTAAAGTATTAAAAGCAAATGTTCAAAATTCTGTTGATTGCCTGATATATATAGTGCCAACAGGTAATTTAGAAATTATGTTGAGTGATGGTATAGTAACATTTGATAAAACAAAAATAATTTTAGAAGATTTTGCAAAGGTAATATCAGTTCCTGTTTGGATAATTGGATTAGATATTGATTGATAAAATATATTTCATCATATGATATAATTGAAATTAATATCTGTGATTTTGAAATTCTCTTATTTGGTTTATAAAGCTAAAAAAAACGCCAACTTTACACTCGGCGTTTTATAATGTTCTATTGAGATTCTTCCTTCGTCAGAATGACAAGAGTGTATTGTCAGAATGACAAGAATGTGGTTAATCCTCTAATAAAACCTCCAAAATACTAATCGCAGCATCACTAATTTTAGTACCAGGACCAAAAACAGCAACAGCACCAGCATCGAAAAGGAATTGGTAGTCTTGTGCTGGGATAACACCACCTACAATTACCATAATATCTTCGCGGCCGTATTTTTTAAGCTCTGATATTACTTGTGGCACTAGGGTTTTGTGTCCAGCAGCTAATGAAGAAACACCCAAAATATGCACGTCGTTTTCTACTGCTTGTTTGGCAGCTTCAGCAGGCGTTTGGAATAGCGGACCAATGTCTACGTCAAAACCTACGTCGGCATAGCCTGTGGCTACTACTTTGGCACCACGGTCGTGACCGTCTTGTCCCATTTTGGCAATCATAATACGCGGTCGACGTCCTTCTTTTTTAGCGAAGGCATCGGCTAATTGTTTGGCTTTTTCAAAGCTCTCGTCGTTTTTAATTTCTTTACTGTACACGCCGCTAAAACTTCTAATTTGTGCTTTATATCTTCCAAAAACTGCTTCTAGTGCATCACTGATTTCACCCAATGTAGCTCTATTTCTTGCCGCTTCTACGGCTAAAGATAATAAATTATCATTAGCATTTTTAGCCGCATCAGTTAATTTTGCCAAACACGCTTTTACTTTATCGTTAGCACGTGTAGCTTTGATATGTTGTAATTGTTCAATTTGTTGTTTGCGCACCATTTGGTTATCCACATCCAAAATGTGTAAAGGATCTTCTTTTTCCAAACGGTATTTGTTGACACCCACAATGATATCTTGACTGCTGTCAATACGGGCTTGCTTACGTGCCGAAGCTTCTTCAATACGCAATTTCGGAATTCCCGATTCGATGGCTTTGGTCATCCCACCTAATGATTCTACTTCTTCAATCAAAGCCCAAGCTTTATCGGCAATTTCTTTGGTAAGACTTTCTACATAGTAGCTACCTGCCCAAGGGTCAACTGTTTTACAGATTTTGGTTTCTTCTTGTAAATAGATTTGGGTGTTTCTAGCGATTCTTGCCGAGAAATCGGTTGGTAAAGCAATTGCTTCATCTAAGGCATTGGTGTGTAAGGATTGTGTTCCACCAAAAGCCGCTGCCGCTGCTTCAATGGCAGTTCGAGCCACATTATTAAATGGATCTTGTTCTGTTAAACTCCAACCCGAAGTTTGGCAGTGTGTACGCAAGGCTAACGATTTTTCGTCTTTGGGATGGAATTGTTTTAGCAATTTGGCCCACAACATTCTACCGGCACGCATTTTGGCAATTTCCATAAAGTGGTTCATACCAATTGCCCAAAAGAACGAAAGTCTTGGAGCGAACTCATCGATTTTCATTCCGGTTGCCAAGCCAGTTCGGATGTATTCCAAACCATCGGCTAGAGTATAAGCCAATTCAATATCGGCAGTAGCACCTGCTTCTTGCATGTGGTATCCCGAGATAGAAATGGAGTTGAATTTAGGCATGTTTTTGCTGGTATATTCAAAAATATCTGCAATGATTTTCATAGAAGGCGTAGGTGGATAGATGTAGGTATTTCTAACCATAAACTCTTTTAGAATATCGTTTTGAATGGTTCCCGAAAGCAATTCAGGAGCTACACCTTGTTCTTCGGCTGCCACGATGTAGAATGCCATAATAGGTAAAACCGCACCGTTCATAGTCATGGATACCGACATTTCTCCTAAAGGAATTTGGTCGAACAATACTTTCATATCTTCTACCGAATCGATGGCAACACCAGCTTTTCCTACGTCACCCACCACACGTTCGTGATCGGAATCGTAGCCTCTATGCGTAGCTAAATCGAAAGCCACAGATAACCCTTTTTGCCCGGCAGCAAGGTTTCTTCTGTAGAAAGCATTACTTTCTTCGGCAGTTGAAAAACCGGCATATTGACGAATGGTCCATGGTCTACGCACATACATAGTGGCATAAGGACCTCGAAGATTTGGTGCAAAACCAGCTCCGAAACCGAGATGCTCCATACCCTCAATGTCGTTGGAAGTGTAGATTGGTTTTACTTCAATATTTTCAGCGGTGTGAAAAGTAGCTGAATTATTGTATTTTGGAGCTTCTTTTTTGGAATTTTCCAAAGTGATATGTTGGATGTTTTTTCTCATCGTTTAAATATTAAAAGACACTTAATTCGCTATCTCTCGATGAATGATAAATTGCTTTTATAATGATTTTCTCTTTATTAATTGTATAATGAATCAAATATGGAAATGTTGTTAACATTATTACCCTGACATCATCATAACGGATTTGAAAATGCAATGGATTTTTTCTTAAAATCGAAATATTTTCTTTAAATGAAAGATAGAAGCGGCTAGCTAATTTTGGATTGATGTCATTATACCATTGAAATGATTTTCTATAATCAACTTTAGCTTCATCAAGTATTATAATTTTATAGCTCATTTTCAATTTCTTTTAAAAAATCATCAATGTCAGTAGCATTTTCTGGATTTTTTAAATAGTTTTCCGTTCTTTCTCTAACTTGATCAATTTGCCATTGAGGAATTGAATATTCCTTTTTCTCAGAAGGTAAAATAATCACATCTACTTCATCAGCATTAAAATTATCAGGTAATATAATGCTAATGGTATGATTTTTAACTTTTACAGTTTGTCTTATTGCTTCCATTTTCTTTTTTGTTAAAGTTATAAAACTATTCAGTTGCTAAACGTTCTTGTTCTAATTTCTCCGCCAATCGTTTTTCAATGATAGGGATGATTAACGTTTTGCGTGGATTTTGTTTTACGAACGGATACAATTCTAAATCGTCTTTCATGCGGTCATTTTTGTTTGGATATTTATTGGTTCCTAACAAATTTTCTTTTCCGCTATCAAATAAATCCTGTTCTTTTTGAGCACTTTCGCTAATTTTTCTTTGGATGTTTCCTTCGATTAATTGTGAGATAAATCCACCATTAGCTTCAATGTTTTTGAATAACAATAACGCTTTTTCAGCTAATTGTTCTGTTAAATTTTCAATATAGTATGCGCCATCCGCTGGATTGTTTACTTTGTCGAAATAACTTTCGTGTTTCAAAACCAACAATTGGTTTCTAGAAATTCGATCTCCAAATTCGTTGTCTTTGTGGTATAAAGCATCGTAAGGTAAATTGGCAACGGCATTAGCTCCTCCTAAAATAGCACTCATGCACTCTGTGGTGGTGCGAAGCATGTTTACGTTATAGTCGTAGATAGTTTTGGTGCGTTTGGTAGGTGTAGCAATGATGTTGCAATCGAAATTGTGATGGTATTCTTTTTCTAAAGTGTTGAATAAAATACGTAACGCACGCAATTTGGCAATTTCAAAGAAGTAATTAGTTCCAATAGAAACTTCTATAGTTATAGGATGTTTTACTGCTGGAATTCTGTTGAAATATTCGTTCACGTGAGCTAGCGTATAGGCTAATTGTTGCACCATATTGGCACCAGCATTTTGATAAATTCCAGCGCTAATGCTTAAGAAATTTATGGAAGAAGAAGCTGCAATAGTGTCTAGTTTTTCGATGTCTTTCTCTAAACTTTCAAACCAATTACCGTCTTTAGTTAATTGCCCAATTGGGTCAATTAGCATGATGAATTTGGCATGATGTTTAGCTGCAAAATTACTTACTTTAGTAGCGAAATCGATTGAAAGAAAAGGCAAATAAAAATAATAGGTAGTGTCCTTCAAAGGAAGGTTTTGCATTAACTGCTCTATTGAAATAGTTTCGTTTTCAATTGTGAACCTTATGCTTTCAGCTCCTCTTTGTAAAGATTCTAATGCGCGTTCATTTGATTTTTTTACATCATGAACGAAAATGTTTTGTAGGATAGTAAACGCATTTTCAGGAGCGTCAGTATTTAGCTTTGCTTCGAACTCATCACTATGATAAAATGGTTTTACTTTGATGCCTTCTGGACTTTCCCAAACAAGAGTTTCGTTGTAGTCGGCCCCTTTAAGTTCGTATTGAATTTGTTGTTTCCATTGTTTGGAAGTGACTGCTTCAAATTCAGAAAAAAGATTGTTGTTTGTACTCACAATTGTATTGCTTTTTTATTACTTCAAATTTAGTTTAAAAATATTTTTTAAACGAAAAATAGATTGATTTTTTGCAAATTAGATATAGATATTGACTTATATTTTTTGATGAAAATTTCTTTAGTAACGGAATTTCTTGTTTAGAGTTTACTGTTTAGCCCTGATGGGAGCAACTACCTTGTAGTGCGGACAGCAGGAATTGCCATCAAAAAAAGGTCTACTGTTTCGCTGCTGCTATACTGTCTTTAATTCGGTCATCTTCAATATCAATGATATAGATATCTTCACTATCTTTTTTCATATAATATTTTTCGCGAGCATATTTTTCTGTTTGATCAGGATTTTTTAGATTTTTTATGCTTTGCTCGTCTTTGGCTATTTCTTCTTTGTAATATTTTTTATTGTCTTCTAATTCATTAATTTGTTTGTTTAATGAGCGTTGATCCCATAAGGATTGGTTGTCAAGAAAGAGCATCCATACGATGAAAAAGATCAAAACCAAGGTATATCGATTTCCTAAAAATTTAAGAAATGGATAGTTAGCAGTAAGGTTTTGATACCATTTTTTCATTCTGTTTTACTATGAAAATTATGTAAGACGTTGGTTGATTACAGCACGAACCACATCAATCGCTACCGTATTGTATTTATCATTTGGGATGATAATGTCAGCAAAGGCTTTGGTTGGTTCAATGAACTGTTGGTGCATTGGTTTTAGAGTAGTTTGGTATCGATTTAGTACTTCTTCCATGTCACGACCACGCTCTGCTATGTCACGTTTTAGGCGACGAATCAATCGTTCATCTGAATCGGCATGGACGAATACTTTTACGTCAAACATATCACGAAGTTCGGGATTGGTAAGGATAAGAATTCCTTCTACAATCATTACTTTTCTTGGGTGTGTAATCACCGTATCATCGGTTCTATTGTGTGTAACAAAGGAGTAAACAGGCTGTTCTATTGTTTTATCTGCTTTTAAATCTTTAAGATGTTGCACTAAAAGTTCAAAGTCGATGGCACGAGGATGATCAAAATTGATGTTGCTACGTTCTTCATAGCTCATGCCTATGTTTTGTTTGTAATATGAATCTTGAGAGATAATTCCAACTTCAGTTTCTGGCAGTTCGTTCATGATTTGGTGAACAACAGTTGTTTTTCCTGAACCTGTTCCACCTGCAATTCCAATGATGAGCATGATTTATGTTGTGTTTTGGTTTGGACAAAAATAGTAATTAGTAATTAGTAAATTGTAATTAGTTAAAAAAAACATTTTAAAAAGTACTATTGTTTTCGATGTGTAGAATTAAAATTTTTCGAAAACGCCTAATCCAAAAAGAGCGAAATCGTATTTGACAGGATCCTTTGGGTCTAAACTTCTTAAATTGTTATCTAGTTCGAATAATGCTTTGGCATCATTTTGTTTGCGAGTAAGTAGTTCCAACTTTCTAGCAACATTTCCAGAATGTACATCTAACGGACAGGAAAGAGCAGACATTGGAATGGTTTTCCAGATTCCGAAATCGACACCTTTGTTGTCTTGGCGAACCATCCAACGAAGGAACATGTTGATTCGTTTGGCAGCCGAATTATTTAAGGGATCAGAAATGTGTTTTTGAGTTCGATTTAAATGTTCAACTTCGAAGAATATTTTCTTAAAATCTGAGATGCTTTTTTGCATAGAATTGGCTTCGATATTTTTCGAAAAAACAGTTTCCAATCCACCATGATTATTGTATAGGTGTTGCAATCCTTTTATAAAAGTGATTAAATCCTTACTATTAAAGGTTCGATGAACAAAATTTTCTAATTTTTCCAAATGATACTCTTGATGATTCATGACAAAATCATAAGGAGAGTTCCCCATTAAATCCATCATTTTTTTGGAGTTGTTAATAATCATTTTTCGGTTGCCCCATGCAATGGTAGCCGAAAGAAAGCCAGCAATCTCAATGTCTTCTTTTAAGGAGAAGCTATGTGGAATTTGAATGGGGTCGCTTTCAATGAAATTGGGATTGTTGTATGATTCTACTTTCTCATCGAGGAAAGATTTTAATTCGGATTTATTCATTTGGCGAAAGCTTTTTAGAATAGAATCCATCTTTAATATTGTTGGTTCTCAATTGTGGAATGTAATGAAAATTGGTTTTGAAATAGTTTATTTGCTGCCTATTTACACAAGGCAATTTTCCATCACCATTCGTCCAAAAATAGGAGTTTTTATCGGGTGAATTGTATTCTAGATTTCCAATTTTTATTGTATAAAAATTCGTTTTTAGTTTAGAATTTTGATAAGGGAAAATGATTTCATTGGTAGTAAATTGGCTGTTGTCCATGATTAATTTGTTATGCGTGAGCATAGAGTATTTAATCGGTAAAAATAAGAGTACCATTACTAAAATTGTACTTCCAAATAGAAGGATTGTGATAAATTGTTTGTTCTTTACAATACAAGCCATGATAAAAAAACCAAAGAACAAAATGAAATGAATGAAAAAACGAAATTGAGGAGAAGTTATCAATAAAATAAATAGTTGGAAGACCATAATTCCATATAAATACCAAAATGATTTTTTGGGATAGAATTTATAAATAAAGAAGGGGCATACAATCACTAAGATTACGCTCACCACATTAAATAGTGCATTTATTTTATTTATAGTAAGCCATTTAATTAGGATTTGGAAATAAGATAAGGAGTGGAATTCTGCTTTAGTTAGAAAAAATCCATAAAGTTTTGTTTCGTCAAAGAAGAAGGATATAAGCTCTTTGGGTACACCAAAATCGTACATTCTGAAGCTCAAAAATTGAGTAGGATAGAAGGGATACCCCGATATTATTATGTTTTTTGTCACGAATAAACCAAAAATAAGCAAAGCAAAAGTAAAGCTCGTAAATAATTTTTGTTTTAATATTTTAAAATTTTGAAGTAAAAAAATAAAGGGTAAAACCAACAATGCAATGGCGGTTGGTTTTATATAAAGTATGAATAAAGATAAAATTAGGATGCTATTGAATTTTTGAACAGGCGCATTTTTGAAATTTTCTAAGAAGTAAAAGAAAACGATAAACGAAATTACATACACCGGTAAATCGGGTGAAGGTGCACTTATGAATTGAAATAATAGCACATTGGATAAAGGTAATAAGCCTACAATTAAATAGGATTTGTTTTGATTATCAAAATAGGAATTCAATTTAAAAATAGCAAATATATTTCCTAGAAGAAGACAGAATCCACTTAAATCATTAAAGTTTTTATAAAGAAATGAAAAATTAAAAATTGCTTGTGTAATATGCCAACCACTAGTTTGCCCGAAGAAAATATGTAGATTGGCTAATCCTTTTACGAATCCATATTCGTTAATCCATTTGATGGTTTGAACATAATAGGATTCGTTGTCAATTACATAAGGCACAGCAGCACATTGTGCAATAATTAAGAAGGTTGTCAAATACAAATAGAATTGTAAACCAATTGATAATTGCTTGAATTGAGTAATGAAATAGTAATAAACTTCAAGAATTGGTTTTTTAAATTTAAAAAATAAAAAACCATTAATGAGTAATAGAACAAGGTGAAATTCGATATTAATTCTACCGAAAATTGCCCAAATACTTCCAAAAATTGTTGCTATAAACAATCCTAAAATGGAAGTAACCACAAAGTTTTTGTTTTTTAAGCTAATCATTTTATCCAAACCAAAACCGAGATTGATTGTGGTGAAGAGAATATATATCCAGGATAAAAGTATTAGTAGCATTTGATGGTTATTTTGAAATCATTCCATCAACCATGACTAACTTTCGATCAGCCATGTTCGCCAATTCTTCATTGTGAGTAACAATGACAAAGGTTTGCCCAAATTCATCTCGAAGTTGAAAGAATAAT
>CAIWKX010000103.1 GCA_903913315.1 uncultured Bacteroidota bacterium
ACTTGATTATTCAAAAGGGGCGGATGTAACTGTTGGAAGAACACAATTTATATGGGAAACTAAAATTAATGCTATTGACAAAAGTGATTTTGCTGCGGCTATTTCTTTAGCACAAAAATCGGATGTCGTAGTCATGGTTTTGGGCGAACACGGTTTGGAAACTGGCGAAGGTAGGAGTAGGACTGATATTGGTTTACCGGGTGTTCAACAGGCATTACTTGAGGAGGTATATAAAGTTAATCCCAATATAGTTTTGGTATTAAACAATGGGCGTCCATTAGTTATTCCGTGGGCGGCAGCTCATATTCCGGCAATACTAGAGGCTTGGCAATTGGGGACACAAAGTGGTAATGCCATTGCTCAGGTTTTGTATGGAGACTATAATCCTAGTGGTAAATTACCTATGACATTTCCTAGGAATGTTGGGCAAATTCCTATTTATTATAATCATAAAAATACAGGAAGACCACTAATGAATGAACCTGAAAGTGTTTTTTGGTCCCATTATAGTGATGAAAAAAACACACCCTTATATCCTTTTGGTTTTGGATTAAGTTATTCAAAGTTTGAGTATTCAGCTTTAAAATTAAGCAAAAGCACTTTTTCAACAAATGAGAAAATAGAGGTTTCAGTTACTTTAAAGAATACTAGTTCAGTGGCAGGAAAAGAGGTAGTACAGTTGTATATACGGGATTTAATTGGCAGTTATACTCGTCCTGTTAAAGAATTGAAAGATTTTAGAATGGTTGAATTAAAGCCCAATGAATCGAAAACTATAACGTTCATAATTGATAAAAACACTATTCAATTTTATACTCCCAATTCTAAATGGGAAGCGGAACCCGGCGATTACAAAGTTTTTATTGGAGGAAGTTCCGATACGACTTTAGAATCAAATTTTAATTATACAGCAAGTAAATAATGAAACAAATTCTACTATTTCTATTGATTATGAATTTTGGGTTTGCACAACAAATCAAGCGAAAATTGGTATGGGAAGAAAATTTCAATGAGAAAGAACTTAACGAGAAAGATTGGAATTTTGAATTAGGAAATGGTTGTCCTAATTGCGGTTGGGGAAATAATGAAAGGCAGCTTTATACTAAAACCAATTACAAACTTGAAAAAGGAAAATTAATTATCACCGCTCAAAAAAAAGATAGTATTTATACTTCCACAAGAATTACAACTGCTGGTAAAAGAGAATTTCAATATGGCAGAATAGAAGTAAGAGCCAAATTGCCTACAGGGAAGGGTATATGGCCTGCTTTTTGGATGTTGGGGTCTAATATTAAAACGGTAGGTTGGCCTAAAGCTGGTGAAATTGATATTATGGAATATATTGGAAAAAATCCGCATACGATTTATACTACTTTACATACCCAAGATAGTCATGGTAATTCAATTAATACAAAAGTGACTACTTTTCCTAGTATTGAAGAAGGTTATCACATTTATGCAATTGATTGGACCAAAGATAAAATTGAGTTTTTTGTTGATTCTACCTCTGTTTACACTTTTCAACCACCGATTAAAAATGAAAATACTTGGCCTTACGACCAGAAGTTTTTTTTATTAATCAACATGGCTATTGGGGGTAATTTTGGGGGACCTGATGTTGATGATTCCATTTTTCCACAAGAATATAGTATTGATTACATAAAAGTATACCAATAATATTAAGCATTGATGTATGCTTTTTACAATTTACTATTAAATTATTATAAAAAGCGATTGTTATCCATTGATTTCATTATTTTAGAATAATAACTAATTATCTACTCTGTCTTCTCTAATTAAAAGAAGCACATGTTAAAAAAATATATTATGAAAAAGATTACTTCTTATCAATTGCTTGTTATTTTTTTTCTGTTTAGTCACATTTGTTTTGGGCAAGTAGATGTGGTTTATTCGGATTTAGTTTGGTCTGATGAATTTAATGTTGATGGTGTAATCAATGCTACTAATTGGTTTCAGCAAACACAATTACCTGCTGGAGGAAGTTGGTTTAATGGTGAAGAGCAACTGTACACCAATTTACCGACTAATTCTTTTGTCTCTAATGGTATGTTGAATATTGTAGCTAAAAAAGAAACTTATACTGATCAAGGCGTAACAAAACAATATACTTCTGCTCGATTGAATTCCAAATTTGCATTTAAATACGGTAGAGTAGATGTTCGTGCTAAGTTGCCTATTGATGGTGGAACATGGCCAGCTATTTGGATGTTGGGAAAAGATGTAAATGAACCAGGTGGCTATTTTGCTTCTACTTTTGGCAACACTGATTGGCCTGCTTGTGGCGAAACTGATATTATGGAACACGGTATTTTTTCATCGCAAGCTGTTGATTATATTCAAAGTACCTTGCATACGCCTTCATCTTATGGTAATTCTGTAAATAACGGCGGTATTATTGCTTCCGATTTAGCAAATAGTTATCATATTTATTCCATGAATTGGTCTCCCTTTCAAATATCATTTCTTTTGGATGGGGTTGTTTACTATACTTATCATCCTGCAGTAAAAGATGCTACTACCTGGCCTTTTGATGCTGATCAGTATTTGTTGTTAAATATTGCTATTGGGGGTGTTGCAGGAGAGCCTAATGCTAATTTTGCACAAGCCAGTATGTTGATTGATTATGTTAGAGTATATCAAAATACGTTAGTTGATACTACACCGCCAACAGATTTTACAGCGACTGTTGGAACTGTTACAGGGACCACGGCACAATTGTTATTGAATGGCATTGATAATTCGGGAACGCTTTCTTATACTGTTACTTGCAATGGGGCCACTTATACAGCAGCAGGGACCTCTGGAGTTCAAAGTTCAATAACTATATCGGGATTAAGTCCCAATACCTCCTATACTTTTACCGTCACTGCTAGTGATTTATCAGGCAATACTGCTATTAATAATCCAATTCTATTAAATGCTACCACACCTTCTAGTATTCAGTGTTCTGGAACCTCCTCATTATCGCAACAAGGCTCTTTTTCAATTGGATATAATTATACTTTTCAAACAATAGGAACCGATGTTACCATTACTTTTGAATTGTTGGATACTGATAAAGTAGGTGTTGTTGCATTTTTGTGGAAACAAAGTCCATTTACTGAAACACAGATGAGTAATGTATCAGGGACTATTTTCACACAAACTATTACAGGTCAAACCCTTGGGTCCACGATAAATTACGCCGTTAAATTTGCGTATGCAGGTGGTTTATCTGTAACAAAATATTATTCTTATGTTGTAGGAAGTAATTGTGCATTAGAGGTCTCAAGTTTTTCAGAATTAAGTCAATTTAATTTTTCTAATCCAACGAGCGACTCTATTGCTATTTCAACCAGTAAAGTGATAGATACTGTCGAAATTTACACTTTACTTGGAGATTTGGTTTTAACTACAGCAACTAATACCAACAAAATTGATGTAAGAAGTTTGGCCAGTGGGATGTATTTGATGGTTATTTATTCAGGCGCTGAACGCACCGTAAAAAAAGTTCTGAAGCAATAAAACTCTCATTTTTTTCAGTTTCATTTTGTAAGTTTGTACGCAACAAATTTCAAATTATTATCCTTCAATAGTTAATTTTTTTAATTTCATTTGTTTATTAAGAAATAATTATGTTAAGTTAAATGAAATTCTTATCTTGAAGTATAATATGAATAATTTTAATAAACTCTTCATAACTAAT
>CAIWKX010000104.1 GCA_903913315.1 uncultured Bacteroidota bacterium
TGTATCTCTTCTTGAATCATCGTCCGGATTCGGACCTAACTTTAATTAATTTTTCTTAAAAATTATAAACAAAAAAAAGAGACACATTTCTGTATCTCTCTTCTTGAATCATCGTCCGGATTCGAACCTAACTTTAATTAATTTTTCTTAAAAATTATAAACAAAAAAAAGAGACACATTTCTGTATCTCTCTTCTTGAGGCATCGTCCGGATTCGAACCGGAGTAGGAGCTTTTGCAGAGCCCAGCCTAGCCGCTCGGCCACGACGCCAATTATTTATTGGTTTGCAAATATATAAAACTATTGATAATTAGCAATTGATAATTCACAAATTTTAAAAATTCGTAATTCGTAATTTCAAATTCGTAAATTTTTTAACTTCTGTATTCTTCCATTTCAATAGTAACCGCTTCTACATCACCCCCAATAGGAGGATTTAGTTTAGAAACACCTAATATAATACGTGATACTGAAGGAATTTCTTTAAAGATTCTTGTGATGATTCTATTAGCCACATGCTCTAATAATTTAGAACGAATTGCCATTTCTTGCTCTACAATTTTATTTAAAAGGACATAATCGACGGTATCTTTTAAGTCGTCTGAAAGTGACGATTTCCGTAAATCGGTTTTTATTTCTAAATCAACTCGATAATCAGAACCAATTTTACCCTCTTCTTCTAGGCATCCATGAAAGGAAAAAGTTCTAATGTTTTGTAATTTAATAGTTCCCATTTGTTTAGGTTTCAGTCGCAGGTTTCAGTCGCAGTAACAAGTTTCTTAAAGAAAACTGTAAACTGTAAACCGAAAACTGTAAACTTTTTTATCTTTGCTAAAATTACAAAAATATTATGTCAACTGAAGAAAAATCACTTCATTTTATAGAACAAATTATAGAAGACAGTTTAGCGAATGGTTTTCCACAAGACAGTTTGCGCTTTCGTTTTCCACCGGAGCCAAACGGCTATTTACATATTGGCCATGCTAAATCTATTTGTCTAAACTTTGGGTTGGGATTGAAGTACAATGCGCCGGTAAATTTAAGGTTTGACGATACGAATCCTGCTAAAGAAGAACAAGAATATGTTGATGCTATCAAGGAAGATTTACTTTGGTTAGGCTTTAATTGGGCTGAAGAACGCTATGCTTCTGATTATTTTCAAGAGTTATATGATTGGGCTGTTTTGATGATTAAAAAAGGAAAGGCGTATGTAGATAGTCAATCGTCTGAAGAAATGGCAATTCAAAAAGGAACACCAACGCAACCAGGAGTAGATGGACCATATAGAAATCGTTCGGTTGAAGAAAATTTATCTTTGTTTGAAGCAATGAAAAATGGAGATTTCCCGGAAGGAAGTCATGTTTTAAGAGCTAAAATTGATATGACTTCCAAAAATATGTTGATGCGAGACCCTTTAATGTATAGAGTTTTACATCGCCATCATCACCGTACTGGAAATGATTGGAAAATTTATCCTATGTACGACTATGCACATGGTGAAAGTGATTATATAGAACAAATTTCACATTCGATTTGTACGCTGGAATTTGTAATGCACCGCGAATTATACAATTGGTTTTTAGATCAAATTTATGATGCTACTAAGGTACGTCCAAATCAATATGAGTTTGCGCGCTTGAATTTGAATTATACTGTAATGAGCAAAAGAAAGCTCTTGCAATTGGTTCAAGAAAATATTGTAAACGGTTGGGATGACCCAAGAATGCCAACTATTTCTGGTTTGAGAAGACGTGGTTATACAGCAAAATCAATTCGAAATTTCTGCGAAACCATTGGAGTTGCCAAACGTGAAAATGTAATTGATGTGTCGCTTTTAGAGTTTTGTTTGCGTGAAGATTTAAACAAAACAGCTCCTAGAGTAATGGCAGTGTTAGACCCTGTGAGGTTAGTTATTACAAATTATCAAGTAGGAAAAGAAGAATGGTTGGATGCTGAAAATAATCAAGAAGATGAAAATGCTGGTTATAGAAAAGTGCCTTTTTCAAGAGAATTATATATAGAAAGAGAAGATTTTCTAGAAGTTGCTCCTGCAAAGTTTTTCCGATTAAGTATTGGAAATGAAGTACGTCTTAAAAATGGTTATATTATCAAAGGAGAAAGCGTTACCAAAGATGCTAATGGAGTAATTACGGAAATCCAAGCAACGTATGACGAAGATTCACGTTCTGGAAGTGGGAGTGAAGCAAGTCAAAGAAAAGTGGCTGGAACTTTGCATTGGGTTTCTATTTCACATGCGATTGAAGCTGAAATTCGTTTGTATGACAGATTGTTTATTGATGAAGCACCCGATTCTCATAAAGAGAAAAACTTCTTAGACTTTATGAATAAATCGTCATTAGAAATTGTTAAAGGATTTGTAGAACCAAGTCTTGCAGATGTAAAATCTAACGATAAATTTCAGTTCCAACGATTGGGCTATTTTAATGTGGATAAAGATTCAACGGCTTCCAAACTAGTATTCAATAAAACAGTTGGATTAAAAGATGCTTGGGAAGAAAAAGGTAAAAAAGAAGAAAACTTGTTGATGAATACGTTAAAAGAACTCAATAAATATGTAAAAGAAAAAGATGAAAATGCCGCTGAAATTATTCTACAACCTATTATTGAAAACATAAAAAGCATTGATAATTATAGTTTGATAATCAATACAATTGTTAAGAGCATCAAGAACGATAATAATGCTTTATTGTTTGCTAATTTGCTTTTGAAATATTCTGATAAAGTATCTTCAAAAGATATTGAAATCGAGCCATTAACAAAATTATATGCAATGTCATTGAAAAGTCAATTGGTTGCCGCTAGAATTTTAGCAATTAAAAATTTAAAAGAGGAAGATACCTATTGGAATGATTTTCAAACACAATTATCAGAATTAAAAAATACGGAGAAAAATGAAAAAGTGTTAGAATTGCTAAAAGTAGTTTAATTTTATAAAATAGATTTTTCAAATAGAAAGCCGATAGAAATGTCGGCTTTTTCTATTATTGTAAAAACTTATTATAGTTTTTAAAAACATTAATTTTCGCTATTAAAAACGGCTTTCATATTTTAATTGTAATCAACTTTTTAAAAACGGCAATATAATTCGACCAAATAGTCAATAAACAGCTATTATTTTAGCTTAAAATAAGTTTTGAGTTTTTAATGAATACCTTTTAAATTTTTTGTATCTTTAGGTTATTAAATTTTAAAAATTATGTCAAGTAAAACAGGAAATAGCATTTTAGCACTTTTAGCCGGTGCCGCTATCGGAGTTGGTTTAGGAATTTTATTTGCACCAGACAAAGGTTCCAAAACTAGAGATAAAATGAAAGATGGCTTTGATGATTTAAAAGATCAAGCAAAATCAAAATGGGATGCTCTCGAAGAAGAAACCAAAGAAAAATTCTCAAAATCTAAAGAGGATTTGATTGAAACCGTGGAAGACTTACTTTCTAATTCAAGTTATAAAGCCGAAGAAGCTATTACTTTTTTGGAAGAGAAATTAGCGGAACTAAAAAAGCAAAATGCAAAATTTCAGAAATAATGTCATTTGAAGAACTAAAAGAAAATACAGGAGCCATTCAAGAACATGCTAAAGCCTATATTGATACCAATATTGCGTACTATAAACTTTGGGGTTTTAAGGTGGCTATGAAGTCAACTACTTTAATGTTGAAATTCTTCTTGATTGCCATTTGTTTGATGATCGTGTTGTTGTTTGTTTCTGTTGCAGGCGCTTTTGCAATTGGAAAATTACTTGACAGCTATGCACTAGGATTTTTGATTGTTGCTGGAATTTATTTGATATTGGCTGTATTATTGTTTTTAGTAAAAGATAAAATAATAGAAGGACCCATTCTAGAAAAATTCTCCGAAATATTTTTTAATGACTAAATTATGGAAAAGAAAAAATATTCATCCTATGCACAAATAGAACAAGAATTGGAAATTTTGAGAGTTGAAAAAGAAATCTATTATCAAAAAATGCTTTTAAGTGTTGAAAAGACAAAAGAAAGTATTCTTCCTTCAAAAACCGTTTCGGTTGTTGAAAATATCTATCAAAAAGTATTTTCGGGAGGTTTTGGAACAATTTTAAAGATGGTTATTCCTTATATTGTTAATTGGTATATAAATAGAAAAAGAGGCGATTAAGCCTCTTTTTTTATCTAAAAACAATCGAATTTAAGATTGTACTTCAGGATTTGATGTGTCACTTGGATTATAATCGGTTGCCGTATGATCTACTTTTTTAACTCTTTTGGGTTGATTTTTCATTTGTTCCCCAATAATATTAGAAGCAGTAAAACTAGTAACCATGCTATTCAACATATCACTTGCAGCTTGTGGTGAATTAGGCAATAAAATCAAGTTAGAATTAGTATCAGCACCAATCGCTTGAAGTGTGTCATAATGTTGAGTAATCACAATCAAAGCCGAGGCTTCTTGAGAGTTGATACCAACATGGTTTAAAACTTCTACACTTTCTACCAATCCACGTGCAATTTCTCTTCGTTGATCGGCAATACCTTGTCCTTGCAATTTTTTACTTTCAGCCTCCGCTTTGGCTTTGGCCACAATTCTAATACGTTGTGCTTCCGATTCAAACATGGCAGCCGTTTTTTCTCTATCGGCAGCATTGATTCTATTCATCGCATTTTTCACTTGAATATCTGGATCAATGTCGGTAACCAAAGTGTTGATGATGTCATAGCCATAAGTCATCATGGCTTCGTTCAATTCACGTTTTACACCAATAGCAATATCATCTTTTCGTTCAAAAACATCATCTAAAATAAGTTTAGGAACTTCAGCACGAACTACATCAAACACATAAGCGGTAATCTGATCGTGTGGATATTCTAATTTGTAAAATGCTTCATAAACGTGTTCTTGAATAACTTTAAACTGAACCGAAACTTTCATTTTAATAAAAACGTTGTCTTTGGTTTTGGTTTCAATCATGACATCCAGTTGTTGTATTCTTAAATTTACACGACCTGCAATTCTATCGATAACAGGAATTTTAAGCTGTAAACCAGAATTTCTAATGCTTTCAAATTTTCCGAAACGCTCAATAACTACAGCGCTTTGTTGCTTTACCGTAAAGAACGCAGAAAAGAAAATAAGTAATCCGAAGACTAAAATAACAATAATAATAGGGTTCATATATAATTTTTAAGTGGTTATGTAGTTATTATACGGGAATAATGTATGTTTGTTACAAATTAATTTTTATATGAAAAAATATTTTTTATCCCTTACGCTTTTACTTTTTACGACTGTGCTTTTTGCTCAATACAATTATAGAGACGGAAACAGAATAGGAATTTCTGGTGGAGTCAATCAATCTACTTTATTTGGTTCTAATTTTTTAACCAAACCTGGAAATGGTTATGCAGGCGGACTTTCCGTTAGAGGAAATTACTATGATAACTGGAGTATGATTTATGGAATGCAGTTTTTTATCGATAACTTTTCGTTAGAATCTAACTTTAAACAAGATATTAATTACAGTCTTTCGGGAGTTCAAGTGAAATTATTGTTGAGTTATAATGTCATAAAAGACCATATTTCTGTCGATTTTGGACCGGTTTTGCAAGTCAACGGAAAGATGAGTGTTATTGGTGGTGATGAATCCAAAACTTTATACGGCACTTCATTAAAAGCCAATGATATTATTGATGTTTCTACCATAAATGGAAATGCTTATTTTGGTATTTCGGCAGGAGGGAAGGTAGTAAGAGCTTTGGTTTTCTATCAATATGGATTTTCTAATATTTTTGGCAACCTAAACAAACAAGACGGATTGACCGCACTCAACGGGAATCAAAGTTTTAAAGGAAATATCGGCACTTTAAGCGGTGAGATTATTTTTAATTTATAGCATTATTTCCTTTTATATAATTCTCCAACAGCCTGTTTCCGCCCAGAAACAGGCTGTTGGAGTTTTAAAGAAACAATTCTCACTCGGAAACAAGCTGTTGGAATCTCCAAGAGACAATTCTCACCCTCAAACAAGCTGTTGGAATCTCCAAGAGACAATTCTCACCCTTAAACAAGCTGTTGGAATCTCCAAGAGACAATTCTCACCCTCAAACAAGCTGTTGGAATCTCCAAGAGACAATTTGAGCTCTCGAACGACTTATAGTTTTTTAAAAATGTTAAAATTTTATTTATAATAAAAAAAAACATACGATATATTAATTTTTGATTAATATTTTATTTATTTTTGAAGTCTCATTTCTAACCATTTTAATAGATTATACTATGGAACTTTATTCTTTTAATCCAAAAAAATTGAATTATGAAGATACTGGCGAATTCATTGTTCGGTATTTAACTGACATCAAAAACCAAAACATCGACCTTGATGTAGACCTAGATTTCAAAGACCTCCACAATTCGTTGGTGGCGAAATCACCAATTTATAATAAGGCTTTGGCACAAATCAAAGCCAAAGCAGAATCGAAAGAATTATTGAGTTTAGATTTAATTAGAGATAAAAAAATCAGTACACTTCGTACCCAATTGAAAGTGGGAAAAAATAGTGATAATTCAGATGTTAAAGATGCTTACGGAAAAATAAGCATCATATTTAATGCCTATAAAGACCTTCAAATTAGAAATTATCCAACCGAAACTTTAGGTATCAACAACTTAATTACCGAATTGAGAAGCGCAACTAACCAACCTTTTAGTCATTTGTTATTGCTAGATTCGCATATTACTAATTTGGAAGCAGCCAATGATAATTTTGTAGCTAAGTTTAATAAACGTTCTACCGATGTTATTTCAACCGAAACGTTTGACACTAAACAATTGCGTAAAGTAATTTTAGAAAACTATGTTGAACTTACCAAGTATGTTGATGTCATTGCCAAAAGAAGAAATAATGATTACTATGACATGATTATAACCACTATTAATTATAGTCGTCAGTATTTCAAACCCATCGTTTCGGGATATGGTTCAACACTGCCAACAACATAATACAATAAAAAAGCCCTGAATTTCAGGGCTTTTGGTTTTTTATAAACTAGCAATTGCTTGTTCCAATCGCTTAATGGTTTCGTCTTTTCCAAGCAATTCTACAATATCAAATAGATGAGGCCCTTTTAAAGCGCCAACCAAACTCAAACGGAATGGTTGCATCACTTTTCCCATGCCAATTTCATTTTTCGTCATCCAATCTTTTACGATAGTTTCAATGTTTATTGAAGTGAAATCGCCAATGTTTTCTAATACAGAAATCAATTGTTGCATTAAATTAGGTGTTTCTTCTTTCCAATTCTTTGCTGCTTTTTCATCATAAGATGTTGGCGCTACAAAGAAATAATGAGCCAGTTCCCAAAAATCGGCAACAAAATCGGCGCGTTCTTTTATTAAAGAAACTATTTTTATAAGCTTTTCGTCTGTCACACTGAGCGCAGTCGAAGTGCCATTTTTTTCTAACTCTTTTTTGAAAGCATCGGCTAAACTATCATCACTTTGCTGCTGCAAATATTGATGATTGAACCATTTGTTTTTCTCTGGATCAAATTTAGCTCCAGCTTTATGAACTCTATTCAAATCAAATTTTTCTGCTAATTCTTCCAAAGAAAATAATTCTTGATCGGTACCGTCATTCCATCCCAATAAGGCTAGAAAGTTAACCACAGCTTCCGGGAAAAATCCTTTTTCTCTATATCCAGATGAAATCCCTTCCTCGGTTTTCCATTCTAAAGGAAATACTGGAAACCCCATTTTATCGCCATCACGTTTTGATAATTTTCCGTTTCCTATTGGTTTTAAAATCAATGGTAAATGAGCAAATTCAGGTGCTTCCCAGCCAAATGCTTTATACAATAAACTGTGCAAAGGCATAGATGGCAACCATTCTTCCCCACGAATAACATGCGAGGTTTCCATCAAATGATCATCAACAATATTCGCTAAATGATAAGTTGGCATCCCGTCTGATTTGAACAAAACTTTATCGTCTAACAAGTTTGTTTCAAATTTAATATCTCCTCGAATGATGTCATGCAAATGCAACGTTTCATTTACAGGAGTTTTAAATCGGATGACATAATCTTCGCCAGCAGCAATTCGTTTATCAGTTTCTTCTTTTGAAATAACTAATGAAGTATCTAATTTCTCCCGATTGTGCCAATTGTAAATGAATGTTTTTCCTTCGGCTTCGTGCTGTTTTCTGTGGGCATCCAAAACTTCTGCAGTATCAAAAGCATAATAGGCCCAACCCGAATTTATCAATTGGTCAGCATATTGTTTATATATATATTTGCGTTCCGATTGTCTGTAAGGTCCAAATTTTTCGTTCTTTCCAACAGTTTCACTAGGTGCAATTCCTAGCCATTCTAAAGCTTCAAAAATATATTCTTCTGCTCCAGAAACAAAGCGATTCTGGTCAGTGTCTTCTATACGCAAATAGAAAACGCCGTTATTTTTTTTAGCAAATAAATAATTAAATAAGGCAGTTCTAACCCCACCAATATGCAAAGGTCCAGTTGGACTTGGTGCAAAACGCACACGAACTTGTTTAGACATTTTTTGTAATTATAATTAATTCAATTTAACTCCAAGCCTGTCGAAGTATGGAGCAAAGATACAATTTTAGGCATAAGTGAGAAGTTAAAAGACATCAGCAATAGAAATGTGCACTATAAAAATCTTAACAAACTTTTAGCTATTGCTTAATACCTAAATTTTATTACTTTTATCGGTTATAAACAAATGATTAACAATTTTGGAAAATCAGAACATAATTTATAGTAAACTTGAACAGTTTATTAAGAAGTTTTACACCAACGAATTGCTACGGGGCACTATTTTCTTCGTAGGAATTGGATTGATTTATTTTCTTTTTACTCTTTTTATAGAATACTTTCTTTGGTTAAAACCTGCAGCAAGAACCGTTTTGTTTTGGACATTCATTGTGGTCGAACTTTTTCTCTTGCTTCGATTTATATTATTTCCAATATTTAAGTTATTCAAACTTCAAAAAGGAATCAATTATGACGATGCTTCTAAAATCATAGGAAACCATTTCAGCGAAGTGGGGGATAAGCTGACGAACTTTTTGCAATTATCGCAAGACACCAATACATCAGAATTATTACTGGCTTCCATAGATCAAAAGGCCAATACTTTACAACCTATTCCGTTTGGAAATGCTATTAATTTTGGTAAGAACAAGAAGTTTTTGCCTTTGGCTATTATTCCAATTTTATTCTTTGCTTTTTTCTATTTATCCGGAAACAGTAATTTTATTTCACAAAGTTTTAATCGTGTGGTGCATTATAAAGAGCAATTTTTGCCACCAGCACCATTTGAATTTCAAGTATTGAATAAGAATTTGCAAACCGAACAAAACCAAGATTTTCTTTTAAAGGTGAAAACTGTTGGTAAAGTTGTTCCAGAAAATGCCATGATTTTGATAGGTAACGAAAGTTATTATATGGAAAGCAATAAAGCGGGTGAGTTTCAATTTGTGATTCCTAAACCAAAAGAAAATATAGCCTTTCATATTGAAGCCAACGATGTTTCTTCGCACCAATATGAGTTAAATGTGGTTACTGTTCCTTCTATTGCTAATTTTGAAATGGTGTTAAATTTCCCTGGATATTTAAATAAAAAAGCAGAAATAATTAAAGGAACTGGCAATGCTGTGATGCCGGAAGGGACTCGCGTAACTTGGAGAATGAATACGTTGGCTACGCAAAGAGTGGAATGGATAGACGCCACAACAAAATATGGTTTTGTAAAGCAAGAGAATCAGTTTTTATTGTCTAAAAATATTGTTCAAAATACCGATTACCAGATTGTTACTTCTAATAATAAAGTTCAGAATTACGAGAAATTAAATTATCAGATTTCTGTAGTTAAAGATCAATATCCTACTATTTCTGTTGGAAACGCTCCAGACAGTCTTAAAATTGAAAAAAATTATGTTTTAGGACAGGTTTCTGATGATTACGGACTTTCTAAATTACAGGTAGTATATTATCCAAAAGACAAGCCTAATTTAGCTAAACGTGGAACAATTGCTGTGAAACGAGATGTTTATGATCAGTTTGTCTTTTCATTCCCAAGTAATCTTCCTGTTGAACAAGGGGTTTCTTATGAATATTATTTCGAAGTTTTTGATAATGATGCCATTCATAATTTCAAGAGTACAAAATCATCGGTTTTCTCTAATAGAATAGCAACTGAAACTGAAAAAGAAGATCAAGTATTACAACAACAAAATGATAATATTAATTCTTTAGAAAAGTCACTTAAAACCCAAGATAAACAGCTTAATGAAATGGAAAAGTTGCAAAAAATGGGCAAGGAGAAAGACAATTTGGAGTTTAAAGAACAACAAAAAGTAAACGATTTCTTGAATAAACAAAAGCAGCAAGATGAAGTGATGAAGAATTTTGCTGAAAAAATGAAAGACAATCTCGATAAAGTTAAAACAGAAAAGAAAGATGAAGTAAAAGAGCTTCTGAAAGAACGTTTGGATAAAGTCGATAAGGATTTAGACAAAAATAAAAAGCTTTTAGAGGAACTTCAAAAGTTAAATGAAAAATTACAAAAAGAAGAATTGTTCGAAAAAATGGACAAGGTTAAACAAGATAGTAAAAACCAAACTAAGAGTTTGCAACAATTAGTCGAACTCACTAAGAAATACTATGTTGAAAAGAAAGCGGAACAAATTGCTGATAAGTTAGAAAAACTTTCTGAAAAACAAGACAAACTTTCTGAAAATGAAAAAGAAAATTCTACTGCAAAACAAGAGGAAATTAATAAAGAATTCGATAAGATTCAAGAAGAATTAAAAGAGTTGCAAAAAGACAATAAGGAATTAAAAACGCCTGTTGATCTTCCCGATACTGCGCCAAAACAGAAAAGCATTGATGAGGATTTAAAAAACGCATCCGATCAGTTAAAAAAAGACTCCAAAGCGGGTGCTAAACCAAAGCAAAAAAGTGCTTCTAAAAAAATGAAGCAAATGAGTCAGGATATGCAGTCAAGTATGGAAATGGGCGAGAAAGAACAAATGGATGAAGATGTTGCTATGTTGCGTCAAATTTTGGATAATCTTTTAGCCTATTCATTTTCACAGGAAGAGGTAATGAAACAATTTAAAGGATTAAAAAGGGGGTCGCCATCGTTCAATAAGAACCTTAAAATTCAACAAGATTTAAAGCAACAATTTAAGCACGTTGATGATTCGTTATTTGCCTTATCACTTCGTAATCCTAAGATTGCTGAAGAGGTGACGACGGAGATAGGAAATGTCGAATACAATGTTGATAAATCTATTGAAACATTGGCAGATGCAAATGTTCCAAAAGGAGTTTCTCATCAACAATTTGCTACTAGTGCGGCAAATAAATTAGCAGATATGTTAGCATCTACTTTAAATAGTATGCAAATGCAAATGTCAATGTCCGGAACAGGAAAAGGGAAACCAAAACCAGGAGAAGGGAGCGGAATGCAATTACCTGATATTATCAAAAAGCAGGAAGGTCTCGGCCAAAAAGCCAAAAAAGGAATGAAACCTGGCCAAAAGCCTGGAGAAGGTCAAGGTGGAAAAGAGGGTGAAAAAGAAGGAGGTAAAGAGGGCAAAGGTAAAGAGGGTAAGGACGGCAAAGAGGGAAATGGAAAAGAAGGTAAGAATGGACAGGGTTCTGGTGGTAGCGGTCAAGGCAACAAACAAGGAGAAAATGGACAAGATGGTGAAGGAGATGCCAAGGCAATTATGGAGATTTATAAAGAACAACAACAACTGCGCGAGGCGTTGCAAAACGAATTGAATAAACAAGGATTAGGAGGTCAAGGTCAAAACGCTTTAGATCAAATGAAACAAATTGAAAAACAATTACTGAACAAAGGCTTCAATAATGATGTGCTGCAAAAGATGTTGAATTTGAAATATGAATTATTGAAGTTGGATAAAGCAATTCAACAACAAGGTGAAGAAAAGAAACGTCAATCAGAAACAAACAAGAAAGAGTTTACTAATCCCACAAATGCACTTCCAACACGTTTACAAGAATATTTAAATAGTGTTGAAATTTTAAACAGACAAACATTACCTTTGCGCTCTAATTATAGCCAAAAAGTGCAAGAATATTTTAAAACCAATGATTAGTTTTAATTACGAATTGGAGTTTATACTTCAAGATGAATCGCTCTATGCAGAATGGATTTCTCAAGTAATTCAATCAGAAAGCAAAAAAGAAGGAGATATTAATTATGTCTTTTGTGATGACGATTATATTTTGCAGATTAACCAACAGTATCTGAATCACGACTATTATACTGACATTATCAGTTTCGATTATTGTGTAGGAAACGAATTACACGGAGATATTTTTATTTCTATTGATAGAGTCCGTGAAAATGCTGCAGATTACAATGTCTCTTTTGAGGAGGAATTAAAAAGAGTACTAATTCACGGAGTCTTGCATTACTGTGGGTATAAAGATAAAACGGAAGACGAGGAGCTGCTAATGCGCTCCAAAGAAAACAATGCGATAGAAATGTTCCACGTGGAACGTTAGGATGCGCTTTAGGGAAATCAAAACGATAACTGTTCCACGTGGAACAAAACAAAATGGGGTTAGCTCCCTTATTATCAAACACCATGTTTTTAGAAAGATACGATGTTATTGTGGTTGGTGCAGGTCATGCGGGGTGTGAGGCTGCAGCCGCAGCTGCCAATTTGGGATGTTCTACCTTGTTGGTTACAATGAGTCTGCAGAATATTGCGCAGATGTCTTGTAATCCTGCTATGGGCGGTATTGCAAAAGGACAAATTGTTCGGGAGATTGATGCTCTTGGCGGATATTCTGGAATTGTGTCTGATAAGACAGCTATTCAATTTAAAATGTTGAATAAATCAAAAGGGCCTGCAATGTGGTCACCTCGTGTTCAATCAGACCGTATGCGATTTTCTGAAGAGTGGCGCTTGATGTTGGAGAGAACACGCAATGTTGATTTTTACCAAGAAATGGTTTCTGGATTAATTATAAGAAACGGTAAAATTGAAGGGGTAAAAACATCATTAGGAATTGAAATAAAAGCCAAAACGGTTGTTTTGACAAATGGCACTTTTTTAAATGGGTTAATTCATATTGGCGAAAAGCAATTTGGAGGAGGTAGAGCTGGAGAAAGTGCGGCCTATGGTATCAGTGAAGATTTAGTTAATGCAGGTTTTGAATCTGGTAGAATGAAAACAGGAACGCCACCTCGTGTGGATGGTAGGTCTTTAGATTATTCTAAAATGAGAGAAGAGCCGGGTGATGAAAATCCAGATAAGTTTTCGTATTCAGATGAAACCAAACCATTAATGAAACAAAGGCTTTGTCATATGACATACACCTCATTAGATGTTCATGATATTTTAAGAGAAGGATTTGATCGTTCACCCATGTTTAATGGGAGAATTAAATCCATCGGACCAAGATATTGTCCGTCAATTGAAGATAAGATTAATAGGTTCGCAGATAAAGAAAGGCATCAACTTTTTGTAGAGCCAGAAGGATGGGACACCGTTGAAGTATATGTAAACGGATTTTCTACTTCTTTACCCGAAGATGTTCAATTTAAAGCCTTACGTTCTGTAGCTGGTTTTGAAAAGGTAAAGTTTTTTCGTCCAGGATATGCTATAGAATATGATTATTTTCCACCGACACAATTAAAACACACTTTAGAAACCAAATTAGTTGTAGGATTGTATTTTGCTGGTCAAATAAATGGAACTACAGGTTATGAAGAAGCGGCATCACAAGGAATGATTGCAGGTATTAATGCTGCATTGCAAGTGAAAGAACAGGAACCATTAATTTTAAAACGAGATGAAGCTTATATAGGCGTTTTAATAGATGATTTAATCACTAAAGGAACAGAAGAACCTTATAGAATGTTTACTTCGCGGGCGGAGTACAGAACTCTTTTGCGTCAAGACAACGCAGACCATCGCTTAACCCCTAAATCATTTGAGATCGGATTAGCTTCTGAAAAGAGAATGAAACGAATGGAAGAAAAATTTTCAAAAAGCGATGCCATGGTCTCCTTTTTTAAGGAAACAAGCGTGACAGTGGAAGAGGCAAATCCCATTTTGGAAGAAAAAGGAAGTTCTCCAATGATTCAAAGCGATAAAATGTATAAAGTATTTTCGCGTCCTCAAATTGATTTAGATGATTTTATTAAATTTGAAAAAGTTCAAAAATATATTAATGAACATGATTTAGACAAGGAAATTATCGAACAAGCAGAAATTAACGTGAAGTATTCGGGTTATATTGAAAAAGAACGCAATAATGCGGATAAACTGACACGATTGGAAGATATGAAAATCCCAATTGATTTTGATTATTATAAAATAAAATCAATGTCAATTGAAGCCAAACAAAAATTAAGTAAAATACGCCCAGTTACCATTTCGCAAGCATCTAGAATAAGCGGAGTTTCACCTAGTGATGTTTCGGTGTTGTTAATTTACATGGGAAGATAGTAGAATTTAAAATTTGTTCCACGTGAAACTAACTTTGTCAACACCTATAAATAAAGAGAATTTAATGAATATTGAAAACACAAAACATTTTTTAAGCGTTAAGGATTTTTCCGTTTCCCAAGAAACATTTGAGCTGCTTTATAGCGAAGAATTAGATATGTTGATTACTCATCCACAACCCTCATTAGAAAAACTTCCAAGCTATTATGAAAGTGTAGATTACATTTCGCATACGGATGGAAATACATCTTTATTTGAAAAAATGTATCAATTCATTAAAGGGATTGCCTTAAAAAATAAATTAAAACTCATCAATTCCCAATCACAAAAAGGAAGAATTTTAGATATAGGTGCAGGAGTAGGTGATTTTTTGTCAGTGGCTAAAAAAGAGGGTTGGGATACAATAGGAATTGAACCAAGTGAAAAAGCAAAAACAATTGCCAAAACAAAAGGTGTTAGTTTTGTAGAAAATCTTTTAGAATTGGAAAGTAATTCATTTGATGTAATTACTATGTGGCATGTTTTAGAACATGTTCCTGATTTAGAAAAACAAATCCAAGAATTAAAGCGATTGGTAAAACCAACAGGAATCATAATTGTTGCTGTACCAAATTTTAAATCGTTTGATGCTAAACACTATCATAAATATTGGGCGGCTTATGATGTGCCTATTCATTTGTGGCACTTTTCTAAAACAGCAATCCAAAAGTTATTTGCTCGTCAAAATTTAGAATTAATAAAAGTGATTCCAATGAAATTTGATAGTTTTTATGTCAGTTTATTATCTGAAAAATACAAAACTGGAAAAATGAATTTTATTAAAGCTTTTTATATAGGATTGAAGTCAAATTGGAAAGGAAATCAAAATTCGGAATATTCCTCTCACATTTATCTCCTAAAAAACGCTAAAAACTAAAATAAAAGCATTTTTCAATTCAATTTTATTAAAACACAGTTTGGCACATCAAAAAACAGAAGTTCTTTTAAACAGCTTTATTTGAAGTCAAACACAATAAAGGTTAGCTATTAAAATACGGTAATCAATATACATGCTTTATAGTATTAAAAAACACCCAAATTTGTAACTTTTTGTCTTTTCAGATTAAAATTTTATACTTTTGGCAAATAGTAAAAATTAACAAATTAAAAATGAAAAAAATTATAGTATGTGTTGCAATGGCAGTTGCAATTGTTTCTTGTAATAAAACAACAGAAGCGAAAGAATTTAAAACAGCTTATATCGACACTAATAAATTATTAGAAGAATCTACAGAAGCCAAAGACATAAAAGCTAAATATGAAGCTATTGCAGATGAAAAAGGAGGAAGATTGAAAGTGGAAGTAGAAAAATTAGAAGCTGAAAAAAAAGCATTTCAATCCAATGCTCAAAAAAATGGGCAAGCTTGGGCACAACAAAAATACGGAGAATTGCAACAAAAAGAACAGCAGTTACAATACACGCAACAAGCATTAGCTCAAGATATTCAAGGGAAACATGGGGTTGAAATGGACTCAGTGGTTTCTAAATATAGAAAACTTTTCAAACAATATGGAAAAGATAAAGGCTATGATTATGTTTTTGGAACTGGAGAAGCAGCAACAGTTTTATATGCTAAAAATCAATATGATATCACAAAAGAAATCATCAAAATGGTAAATGATAAATATAAGTCAGAAGGAAAAAAGGAAGAAAAAAGCGCTGATAAAAAAGAAACAACCAAAAAATAAACCTAACTAATACTTACTACTCTAACGCCTTCTGTAAAAGAAGGCGTTTTTTTTGTTTGTATATTGATTAACAAACTTTTATATTTGCTTTTTAAATATAAGCCAAATGGAAACTATCTCAGCCGAAGCTAACTATGTGTTGCAATTTATCAATCAAACCAATAAATCCATTTTTCTTACTGGAAAAGCAGGAACAGGTAAGACCACCCTTCTTAAAGAAATAATTAAATCCACTCACAAATCCACAGTTGTGGTAGCCCCAACGGGTATTGCTGCTTTAAATGCTGGAGGAGTGACCATTCATTCGATGTTTCAATTGCCTTTTGGAGGTTTTATTCCTGCCAATAGTGTATCACAACAATTTTCAGAATCTATAAAGTTTGAAACCAAGGACAGTCTTAGGCATCACTTTAAAATGAGTGCTATAAAACGAAAAGTGATTCAAAACATGGAATTGCTTATAATTGATGAAGTCAGTATGTTGCGCTGTGATTTGATGGACGCAATTGATTTTATGTTGCAAAGTGTCCGCAAAAAAAGAGTCGCTTTTGGGGGTGTGCAAGTACTTTTTATTGGAGACTTATTACAACTTCCTCCAGTAATTCGGGAGGAGGAATGGCGTACCTTACGTCAATATTATAAAGGAAAATTCTTTTTTCATTCCCATGTTATTCAGGCTAATCCGCCTTTGTATATTGAATTATCCAAAATATTTAGGCAATCTGATGCCACTTTTATTGATTTGCTTAATAATTTAAGAAATAATAAAATTACTAAAGAAAACCTATCTTTTTTAAATCAATATGTGCAACCCAACTTTGACTTAAAAGCCAATAAAGGGTATATTACTTTAACTACACACAATGCTAAAGCTGATGCAATCAATAGCCAATCACTTGCTGATTTAAAAGGTAAAACAACACAGTATAAGGCTTCTGTTACAGGTGATTTCCCCGAAAAAATTTTCCCATTAGATGAAATTTTAGAATTGAAAGTGGGGGCTCAAATTATGTTTATAAAAAACGATCAGTCTTTTGATAAAAATTATTTTAACGGAAAAATGGGAGTCGTAAAAGCAATTTCAAAAGATGAAATATGGGTGCATTTTGAAGATGAAAATAAGTCAATAGAGGTTGAAAAACAAGAATGGCAAAACATTCGCTATTTTGTAAATGAAAACACAAAGGAAATAGAAGAAGAGGTTTTAGGAACATTTGTTCATTATCCAATAAAATTAGCTTGGGCAATTACGGTGCATAAAAGCCAAGGTCTAACTTTTGACAAAGCAGCGCTTGATGTATCACAAGTTTTTGTTCCAGGACAAGCCTATGTGGCTTTGTCTCGTTTGCGCTCGTTAAATGGCTTAATTTTACTTTCGCAAGTTCAAATGAACGGTATATCCAATGATGATGACGTTATGGATTATGCTACAAATAAAGCTTCTCAAGAAATTTTAGAAAAAGAACTAAAAAATGAAACCAAATCTTTTATTCATAAGTATTTGACTAATAGTTTCAATTGGATTGCTTTAGCACAAGAATGGCGTAATCATAAATTTAGTTATTTAGATAGCGATAGATCCGTGAAATCGAAACATAATGGTTGGGCTACAAAACAGATGGAAAATTGCGAACAATTGCTAGATCCTGCTAGAAAATTTATCATTCAATTGGATAATTTGTTTTTGGCCGAAACGGTAGATTATCTGTACTTAAACCAAAGAATTCAAGCAGCATATAATTATTTCTTTGATAAATTAGACCAGTTAGAATTTGAGATTTTATACAAAATAGAAGAAATTAAAAGAGTAAAACAGGTAAAGCAATTTTATGATGAATTATTGACTTTAGAAGAACTTCAGACCAAAGCAGTGATGCAGTTAATGAAATCAAAATTATTGATGGAAACGATTGTGAACCAAAAAACTATCAATAAAGAAAGCCTAGATTCACAAGAAATAAAGAATTACAAAACGGATAAAATGGAAAAAGTTGTTGAGGATTTTAAACGTAACAACCAAAACTTAATTAAAGAAGAGGAAGATTTAAGTTATTATGAACCAAAGAGAAAGAAATCTGAAAAAACACCCAAAAAGGCAACCTCTCAAATTACATATGAGCTTTGGATGGAAAGAAATACAATTCAAGATATAGCTAATTTGAGAAAATTAACAGTTGGAACTATTTTGTCACACTTTACCAAACTTATACAAGACAAATCTGTCAGTATAACCGATATTATGCCAAAAAATAAAATTGAAATTCTTACAGAAGCGTTTTATGGTTATAAAGAAGAGTCTTTAACGCCAATGAAAGAGCAATTAGGTGATGCGTTTTCTTGGGAAGAATTACGAATGTTTAAAGCAAGTTTGAATGTTTAAAGTGGCTTAACTCAACCAAAAAACACCCAAAACTGCTACCATAAAATAGATAGTAATAGTTCTGGCTCCGTCAAAATCTTTTGCTAATCGTTGTCCGAAAAGCATGAGGAGCAAGGTAATACATGAAAATACGGCCCCATAAAAGCCAAACATTCTACCGCCGTTTAAATAGAGTTCTATAATACCCACTAAAGATAAAATACTGGTTATGATTTCAAAAAAAACCAATATTCCCGTTGCTATTGGCACGTGATTTTTTAGAATTGTTTTTTCAAAATGAGGTTTCATCCAAGCCATTGTATCATTCCAATGAAAAAACTTCTCGTGTGTAGACATAATAAAAGTTATGGCAAGAAAAACTAAAACCAAGATAGAAGCAGTATTATTCATAATGTTATTATTTTAATTTTTGTGAATCAAACGAGTTAATTTAATGGACAAATCAGTCAAAATAATTTTGGCATTTCCGTTGCGTTCAATGTGGTAAGAAGCATCTGAAAGCTCTTTGAAAATATCGGTAATATTGTTTCCTGTTACAAATGGAGCAAATTTTTCTAATTTAAAATTTTCAACGGAAGGCTCCATATAAACTAATTTATCCGCTTGATAATTGAGCAATAAAGCTTGACGGAACATATCTATACAATAGTTCAAAAACTTTTTTTGTGCTTCACGGCCTAAACCTGCAATCTGATCACTCCAGCTAATTAAGTCATGAATTGCTGCCGCATTTCCTTTGGCTCTGAAAGCTGCACGAACCCAATCAACAAACCATTTTTCAAAAGGTAATTCATCATTATCTTCCTTTAGAATGTGCAAGGCTTTACTGTAATTTCCTTGAGCCTGATGAGCAATTTTATAAGCTAATTTTTCATCAATATTTTCACGTGAAACCAAGGCTTCGGTAATACTGCTTTCGGGCAAACCATTGAAATGTAAAACTTGACAACGGGACCGAATAGTTTGTATTATATCTTCTTCATTTTCAGAAATTAAGATAAACACTGTTTTGTCTGTTGGCTCTTCTAACAGTTTCAAAAGTTTATTGGAAGCTGCAATATTCATTTTATCGGCCATCCAAATAATCATAATTTTATAACTTCCCTCTAGTGATTTTAAAGCTAAGGCCTTCAAAATCTCTTGAGCATCGTCTACACGAATTTCTCCTTGTTTATTTTGAACACCCAAAATTTTATACCAGTCATTCAATTCACCATAAGGGTTTTCAGTTATAAATTGCCTCCATTCTTGCAGAAAATCTAAACTTTTTGGTTTCGATTTTACTTCTTCTGTGGTAACTGTTGGGTAAACAAAATGCAAATCGGGGTGCTGTAAATGATTGAATTTTAAATTACAAGATTCGTTTTCTCCAAAGTTTTCATCTTTAGAATTTTGACAAACTATATATTGTGCATAGGCTATAGCCATAGGTAAAGTCCCTGTTCCTTCCGGGCCAATAAATAATTGAGCATGTGGAATTCTCCCCAATTGAGCACTTCTAATCAGGTGATTTTTTATATGTTCGTGACCTAAAATTTGTGAAAAAAGCATGAGCAAAGATAGCAGAAAAACGATTTTAATTAGTAAAAGATATTTAAATCATGTAATATATAAATATAAAATATAGGAAAAAAGTTAAACAAAAACTACAAAAAAGCACTTTATCGATTAAAAATAGTGTTTTGTCTGATTTTTATTCTAATTTTGTGTTTTTGAAATTATAAAACATAATTTGGATTAAACATTTTTGTTAAGAAACAAAAGATATGAAACTAAAGTTAATTACAATTGTTACCCTATTGGGTTATTCTATAACCTTCTCTCAAGAAGTCCCGTTTAAATTACGGTTTCAACAGAAAGTTAAAGGGGATATGACAGTTATTGCTAATAACATTGTTAATCGAGTAGATTATAACAATAGTGCCAACGAGTCTTATTATAATCATACTATTTCTGCCAATTTGAACGATGAGTTTGATATGGCCTACATTGATATAGACCAAGACGAATCTACTTTTTCGTCAAGTAGTGCGGAATTAATTTTTGATAATTCTTCAGACAAAAAAGTGATTTATGCAGGTTTATATTGGTCGGCTACTTATAGATATAATTCTTCTAATAGTACCAAGAAAAATAAATATGTTGCCGAGGACTCTAATAGAGAAGCTATTAATTTGATTAAGTTAAAACTTCCCGATGAGCAAGAATATATTGATGTTATTGGTCAAACAATTTTTGATGGAATTTCTCAAAGTGAGGATAAAGACATAGCTCCCTACGCGGTTTATGCAGATATAACCGAGTATGTAAAAAAAATAAAAGGAGGAGCAGACGGGGTGTATACAGTTGCGAATATTAGAGCTACACAAGGCAAAATCAGAGGAGGTGTTGCTGGAGGATGGACTATCTTTTTTGTATATGAAGATGCCAATTCGAGTGAAAAATTAATAACCAGTCAAGATGGATTTGCTAGAGTTTCAAATAACGAAACTAACATCGTTTTTGACGGATTTGTAGCTCCTGCTATAGGAAACATAAAAGCAAAAATTGCCGGTGCTGCTCTTGAAGGCGACAACAATATTACTGGTGATCAATTGCTTTTCACCACCAATCCAAGTAAAGGATTTACCGCATTAAACAATTCAATAAGAAAAGAAAATAATTTTTTCAACAGTTGTGTTACTATTGACGATCACTATTTTGTAAATAGATTTCCCGACAGTAAAAACACCTTAGGCTACGATTCATTTGTCTTTACTATCCCTAATGATAATAATGTATTGATTGGAAATGGAAGTTCGCAGTCGGTTTTGAAACTTAAATCAATAGGAGATAATTATTTTATGTTTTTTAGTGCCTTTGCATTGGAATTAAATCCATCAATAGAAAATAAAACAACTAATGCTGCAACAGAAAACAGTGTTATTAATAAAGTAACTGGTCAAAAGCAAATGATAAAATTTTCGCCTTTAAATAATGATTTATTGGTGGATGATATTAAAACGGCCTCTGTAATTAATAGAATTAATAGAAACACAACTTTAGGAAATGATGTCATAGAGATTCAAACGCTTACTAGTTCTAGTCAAGCTTCGGGATATTATATTTTGGCAAATATTTTTAAAATAGAGCAAAAAACACAAGAGTTTATTTATTATTTAAAATCAAAAGGAATCATAGGAGAATTTTTTATTAATCCGTTAAATAATTATTATTATGTTTTTATTAAAAGAGCGGCTAATCAACAAGAGGCTATTGATTTATATAATTCTAAATTAAATAATTCATACAAAGAAAGAATACAAATTTTATTAATAAACAATAAAATTAAAAACCAAATAGAAGAAAAACCTATTAGTAATGAGCTTGTTAAAAAAGACACTCCGATTCAACACGAAAATAAAGTAGCTGAAATCAAAACCGAGAAAAAAGAAAAAGCAACTCAGAATTTAAAAAACGCTATAAATCCTGTTGATTTTCATATTGCAGACATTCCTAACGAACCCAAAGGATATTATTTGGTAGTAAACATTTATGACAGTAATGAAAATTCAAATAATTTCATAGCTGCCTTAAAAGAAAAGGGATTTCAACCACAAACATTAGTAAATACAGTAAATAACTACAAATACATTTATTTAAAAAAGGTTGCCACAGAAGAAGAGGCAAAAAGTCTCTTAGTCTCTAAGTTTAATAATAAGTATAAAAGTAAATTATGGGTATTATCTGTGAATAATAAGTAAGCAGAAAAAGAACGGTAAGAGAATACCTGATTTATCTCATTTTTATTAAAAACTAAAATGATTATATTTGCAGATTAATATCAATTAATACTGTAGATTAATGAAAACCATAAACAACTTCAATTTCCATAATAAAAAAGCCTTAATTAGAGTAGATTTTAATGTTCCGCTAGATGAAAATTTTAACGTAACAGATGTTAATAGAATTGAAGGAGCAAAACCTACAATAGACAAAATTCTTGCTGATGGTGGAAGTGTGATTTTAATGTCGCATCTAGGAAGACCAAAAGGGAAAGAAGAAAAATATTCACTTAAACATATCGTTTCAACTGTTTCTGAAGTTCTTGGAGTTTCAGTACTGTTTGCCACAGATTGTAAAGGAGAATTAGCTAAAGAAGCTGCAGCTAATTTACAATCAGGGCAAGTATTACTTTTAGAAAATTTACGTTTTTATCCAGAGGAAGAAGCAGGAGATATTGCTTTTGCAAAAGAATTGTCTTCTCTTGGAGATATTTATGTGAATGATGCATTTGGAACCGCTCATAGAGCACATGCTTCTACAACCATTATTGCCCAATTTTTTCCAAATCACAAATGTTTTGGATTGCTTCTTGCCAAAGAGATTGACAGTTTAAATAGAGTATTAAAAAACTCTGTAAAGCCCGTAACAGCAGTGCTTGGAGGGTCAAAAGTTTCCTCAAAAATCACAGTTATTGAAAATATATTAGATAAAGTAGACCACATGATTATTGGTGGTGGAATGACCTTTACCTTTATAAAAGCTTTGGGAGGTAAAATTGGAAATTCAATATGCGAAGACGATAAATTGGATTTAGCAATTGAAATTCTACATCAAGCAAAATTGAAGAATGTTCACATTCACATTCCAGTCGATGTGGTAGCTGCAAATGCCTTTTCAAACGATGCGGAAACACAAATTGTTGATGTTCGTGAAATCCCAGATGGATGGCAAGGATTAGATGCGGGTCCAAAATCGTTAGAAAACTTCAAAAAGATAATAATGGAATCAAAAACAATTCTTTGGAATGGACCATTAGGTGTTTTTGAAATGGAAAAATTTGCTCATGGAACTATCACTCTTGGTGAATATATTGCCGAATCTACGGCCAATGGGGCTTTTTCATTAGTAGGTGGAGGCGATTCTGTTTCGGCAGTGAAACAATTCGGTTTGGAAGATAAAATGAGCTATGTTTCAACAGGTGGCGGCGCTATGTTGGAAATGTTAGAGGGAAAAATTTTACCAGGAATTCAAGCAATATTAGACTAAAAAATAGACTTTAACAATAATTAAACATTTAATACGTTATATATCAGTAAGTTTGTTTTTTACAATCTTATTGATTGTCAATCATTGAAAAAACAAGTATGAATTTACAAAATAAAATCACCGTAATTCTTTTAGTTATTTCCTTTTCATTTTATGGACAGGAGATAAGTAATCACAACGATTCAATTAGTAAAAGAGCAGTAAAAATTTCTTATTTAGATTCCATAAAATCTACTTTTGTTAAGTATAAAGTGGCTTCTAGTATTGATAGTCTTTGGATGCAAAATCTAGCATCATTAGAAGGTTATAATGAAATGATTTTAGACATTAAAAATGTTGATGTTGACCAAAAAGTCGATTATGAATTGTCAACAGAATTACTAAAAGAACGCTTAAAGAAAATGGACGAGAAATCGCCATTTAATATTGAGTATAATGTTGGTTTGGAAAATGTCATTAAATCATTTCTAAAAAATAGAAAAAAGACATTTGAAAAATTACTTGGAGTTTCTCAATATTACTTCCCTCTTTTTGAAGAAGAATTAGCTAAAAACAACATTCCCCTTGAAATAAAATATCTTGCAGTAATCGAATCGGCATTAAATCCAAGAGCAGTGTCACGCGTAGGTGCAACAGGGTTATGGCAATTTATGTTTCAAACAGGCAAACAATATGGTTTAAACATTGATTCCTATGTAGATGAAAGAAATGATCCATTAAAATCAAGTCAAGTCGCTTCGCAATACATGAGCAACATGTATAAAATTTTTGGCGATTGGGATTTAGTGCTTGCGGCTTATAATTCAGGACCAGGAAATGTCGCCAAAGCTATTCGACGCTCCGGAGGGCAACAAAATTATTGGAATATTAGAAAGAATTTGCCAAAAGAAACACAAGGATATTTACCCGCTTTTTTAGCTACCATGTATATTTTTGAGTATCATAAAGAACATGGAATTGTTCCAAACAAAGCAGTTGCAAATCTTATGGCTACTGACACGGTAATGATTAAAAAGCACATGACCTTTAAACAAATCTCTAATTTATTAGATATTCCTGTTGCAGAAATTCAATTTTTTAATCCTTCATTTAAGAGAAATGAAATTCCTCATATCACCGGACAATCTAATTTTTTAAGGTTGCCTAAGGATAAAATAGCTATTTTCACTTCTAACGAAAATAAAATTTATGCTTATGTTGATTATGAAGACAGTAAACGAGAACGTCCTAATCAAAAATTTATACCGTTAAAACAAAAAGACTCTGCAATTGCAGATAGAGATGTAATTTCTAAAACTAAATTTTACAAGGTGCGTCATGGCGATAATCTAAAACAAATTGCAGATGAAAATGATATTTCTGTTGAAGATTTAAAAAAATGGAATCATCTTAAAAGCAATATGATTTCTAAAGGTAGAAGGTTAAAAATAATTTCAACCGAAAGAGTTAGTTATAAAAACAAATCCGAAGGTACTAAGCCTAATATAGATACTGCAGCAATATCTGAAAAAAATAATGCGTTAGCTTCCAAAGAGGTTAAAACCGATAAAGTTTTCAAAAATGATAAAGTAGTTACTTTTAAAGAGGTAATTAAAACGCATAAAGTTAAAAAAGGAGATAACCTTGGTGAAATAGCTTCAAAATATGATGTTTCTGTTGTTGATATTAAAAAATGGAACAAACTAAAAAAAGACAACATTGCCCTTGGGATGAATCTCAAAATCATTAAAAACGAAAAAGTTACAACCATTGTTAAGAAGGAAGTAAAACAACCCTTGAATGATAAAAAAGAAGAGGTTGCTGTAGTTGATCATAAAAACTCTAAGTTTGAAAAGTCTAAAAAAGAGGAAAACACAGATACTTCTTCTACATCAGAAAACTATTATGTGGTGGCTAAAGGCGACAATTTGTTCACCATTGCCAAAAAGAATAATGTTAGTATAGAAAACATTAAAGAATGGAACAATATGATAGATAACAACGTAAAAGTTGGAACTCAATTAATTGTTTCTAATGAAAATAATGTTGTGGCAAAAGAGGATGAAACAAAACAAAAAGCCAAAACCATTGAGCACATTGTTTTAAAAGGAGAGTATTTAGCCACTATAGCAAAAAAATATAATGTTACAGTTGCTAATCTTTTAGAGTGGAATGCACTTTCAGATTCAAATATTAAACTTGGAGACAAATTAATCGTTGGAAAAGAGGATAGCATCACTGATTCAAAAGAGAAACAAACCAGAAAAAAAGAGTATGCTTCTAATGATAAAAATTCAAAAGGGAATCTTTATCAAGTTAGAAAAGGAGATACGTTATTAAAAATAGCTAAAAAATTCCCTGGTGTATCCATTGCTGATATTCAAAAATGGAACAATATTAAGGGAGAAAGTATAAAACCCGGAATGAAATTAAAAATAAACGGATAATATAAAAATCTTATATAAATTTGGGCTTTATTTCTTATTATGAATAAAGCCCTTTTTTTATTTCTTATACTCAGTATACTAGTTTCTTGTAACTCTAAGAAAGAGAAAACTATTATTGAAACCTATGGCAAAACCAATGAGGTATCGGTTATAATTGATGATCAACTTTGGAATGGAGAAGTAGGCGATAGCATTCGAAATAAATTTGCCTCACCAGTGTTAGGATTGCCTCAAGAAGAACCCATCTTTTCATTAAATCAATACCCAGTTAAATTACTGGAAGGGTACATGTCCAACAGTAGAAATATTATTGTTATAAAAAAAGAATCCAACAGTCAATTTAGAATTGAAAAAAATGAATATGCTAATCCACAAATTGTAGTTCATATTTCTGGAGAAACCGTACAACAAATATTAGATACAATTCAAAAGAATGATGTACAAATAATAAATAAAATTAAAGAATCAGAAATTAAAGTTTTTCAAGAAAAAATTAAACATGATTCTCTATACGACACAAAAGATCTAACCAATAAATTCAATATTAAATTAAATATTCCAGTCAAGTACAAAAGGGTAATGCATGGCAAAAAATTTATTTGGCTTAAAAAAGAAATAACCAGCGGAAGTTTAAGTTTAGTTTTTTATCAAATTCCTTTAAAAAGTGTAAAAGATAACAGCAACCCTGTAAAAAGAATCACTCATATTAGAGATTCCATTGGAAGAATATATATTCACGGGAGTGTCCCAAGGACTAGAATGATAACAGAACCTGCCTTTGCTCCCTATTTATCAAAAACAACTATTTTTACTAGAGAAGCATTCGAAACCAAAGGAAATTGGGAGATGTTAGGTGATTTTATGGGAGGGCCATTTATTAATTACACCATTTTCGATAGATCAAACAATAGGATTCTAGTTATAGAAGGGTTTTGTTATGCCCCTTCCAAACAAAAAAGAGAATTAATGTTTGAATTAGAATCCATTATTAAATCGGTTCAATTTTTAAAAAAGAAACAAAATGGCAAAAATCATAAAATGGCAAATAAAGCGATTTAACGAACTATCTCTTCATGAGCTATATTCTTTGTTGCATCTGCGGTCACATGTCTTTGTGGTTGAGCAAAATTGCGTTTATCAAGACATTGACAACAAAGATGAAAAGGCTATGCATGTTTTGGGCAAATGTGAGGAACAAATTGTTGCCTATGCCAGATTATTTAACGCAGGAGATTATTTCGAAAATGCTTCTATCGGAAGAGTTGTAATTCATCCGGAATATCGCGATAAAAAATGGGGACACGAATTGATGCAACAAGCTATTGAGGGAATTGAAAGTATTTTTGAAACCAAGCAGATTACAATTTCAGCGCAATTGTACTTAAAGAAATTCTATGAAACTCATGATTTCGTTCCAACAAGTGAAATGTATCTTGAAGATGATATTCCACATATTGAAATGAAACGAGGGTATTAAATTTTTGTAATTACTAACTCAACACGGCGGTCATATTCAGGCTCTTTTCCAAGTGGCACCGTATTTCCATAGCCTTTAAAAGTCATTCTATTTTTTGGAACCCGTCTAAAAACTAAATATTTGTAAACGGATTGTGCTCTATTGACAGACAATTGACGCTTTTTAGTATCCTTATCAATTGCTTCTCTCTGATTTTGTGGGGTGCAACACACATGTCCTTGAATTTCAAATTCTAAATTCTTATACCGCAAACACAATAGCGCTACTTTATCTAATTCTGTTTTGGATTTAGTCGTCAGACGACTACTTCCCTTTTCAAACAGTATATTTTCTAAATAAATATGATCACCAATAACATGATCTTTTTGAATCATATTATAAAATCCGGGCAAAACTAATTTAGGCAGTTCTTTTAAATTTAAAACAACATCAACACGGCGATTTTTGGAGCGTTTTTCAGGAAGATTTGTCACAATATCATCATCAATCAACACCCTCCCTTTTCCTTCTATAGTGACGATGATTTTACTTTTAATGCCGCTTTGAGTCAGCTTTGTTTGAATAGTGTTGGCTCTATTGGTTGATAATTTAAAGTTATAAGCATCCTTTCCGATATCATCCGTATAGCCAAAAATTTGAATCGATTCTATTCGAGTAGAATCAATGTTTTTAATAAAATCTATTACTTCTTTGGATTGTTTTTCGTCTAATGAAAATTTGTCAAATTCAAAGTAAACTGATTTTACAGATTCTTCTTGAGCATGTACAAAGCCAAAGAGAAGAAGCGGTAGAAATTTTAAAAATCGAAACATTATTGTAATATTTTTTTGTATTCTGAAGGGTTAGACAATAGTGCATTGGCTTTTGCTATTTCTGGATTATTCTTAATATAATATTGATACAATCCTTCTTTATATTGATATCGTTTGATGATTTCGTCTAGCAACAGTTTTTTAATTTCTTTTTGATTTTTGTCTAATAGCGTTTCTTCACTTTTTTGAACTGCCGCCATTAATTGTTGGTATTGAGCTGAAATTGTTTCATCAATTTTTTCTTTTTTAGCTTTTTCAAGGGTGCTTTTCAATGCCAATTCTGTTTCGGTATCAAAACTGATTTTTTCTCTTTTTAAGAAAGCTTTAAAATCAGCATAATCAGCATCGGTAATCGTTGGAATTTGAGCACCAAGATTCGGATTTTTATAGTAATAATAAGTAGCATAATTAAAAATACCGTCATTTTTTTGAAGTACTTCTGCAATAGTGCTCAATTTAGAATCTGCCAATTCTATATCAGGTTGAATTCCACCACCGTCATACACGGTTCTTCCTTTTTTGGTTTTGAAAGCATTATATTTTGAGGCATCGGTTCTAACCGCTTTTCCATCTTTGTCTTTGTGCCAATAATCTAAAGCTTGAATACATCTTCCAGCAGGAGTATAATAGCGAGAAATAGTTACTTTTACTTGTGTTCCATACGTCATATCAATTGGACGTTGCACTAATCCTTTTCCAAAACTTCTACAGCCAACAATAACTGCTCTGTCTAAATCTTGTAAAGCACCTGAAACAATTTCGGAAGCTGAAGCACTTTTCCCATCAACAATAATTGCCAAAGGAATAGCTAAATCTACAGGCTCATTTGCTGTTTTGTAGGTAGCATTATATTTTGCATTTTTAGATTTTGTGGTAACAATTGTTTCTCCTTTGGGCACAAAAAGATTACAAATATTCACCGCTTCATTTAATAAACCTCCAGGATTTCCTCTTAAATCTAAAATTATACGTTCAGCGCCATCTGCTTTTAGTTTTTCCAAAGCAGCTTTCGTTTCTTGCGTAGTTTTTCTGTTAAACGCAGAGAGCACTATATATCCTGTTTTATCATCAATTTTAGAAAAGAAAGGAACGGCTTTAATTTCTACTTCATCTAAAATAAGTTGTGTCGATACAGTTTTTCCTTGACGGATATATTTAATATCTACTTTGGTGTTTTTGGCCCCTTTTAAAAGTTGTGAAGCATCGTCTTTAAAATCAGCTAGCGAGACATCTCCAATTTGAATGATGGCATCTCCCGCTTTTAGTCCCGCTTTATCCGCTGGGAAGCCTTTATACGGTTCTTTAATGATAAGTTGATCATCTCTGCGGGTCACTAATGCCCCAATTCCTGTATATTCGCCGGTGTTGTTGATTTTAAATTTCACAACATCCTGCTCGTTAAAATAGTTGGTGTAGGGATCTAAATCAGCCAGCATGCTTTTAATGGCTTTATCCATCAATTCGGCGGGGTTAATCTCATCAACATAATTTTGATTAACGGTTTTGAACAATGTAGTAAAGATTTCTATTTGTTTTGCAATTTCAAAAAAATCATCTTTGAAACTTGCCGTAACAAATAGCAAACCAGAAGCCAGAACGGCTATTACATATCTTTTTTTAATGAATTGAATCATGGTTTTATCTTTTCTTGAATTTTAATCGACGAATTTAACAAACAAAATTTAATATACTACATAAACGTTAAAAAATTGATTTCTATATCTTAGTAATACATTTTAAATACTAGGCTTGACTTCATCGTTTTTAGCAACAATCCATTTTTCAAACAACTGAATTGTTTTTTCGTTAATCTCTTGGTAGGTCAATCGTTCTTTGGTTTGGTAAAAAAACATGAAGGCATAAGGCTGATCTAAATGATCGTGAAGTAATTTCTTATTCAAACGATAACACTCTCTTAAAATGCGTTTAAAATAATTTCTATCGACCGCTCTTTTAAAATGTTTTTTAGAAACAGAAACACCAAACTTTAATTTTTCGTCAGAATCTGAAAGAGGAACATAAACCAACCGCAAAGGATATTTAGAAACGGATTTCCCTTCAGAGAACATCAAGTCAATGGTCTTGCTACTTTTTAGTTTCTCGTTTTTTGGATAAGTAAAATCCATAATCAAGTCTTAATTATAGATGTTGTAAACAAACTTTACTTCAGAATAATTGATGTACATCTGCATTCTATTGCCTTCATCTTTTCTAGTAATCACCAGTATTTTGCAATTTGAACCATTGTTGTCCACACAATCAAAAGGTACTATTTTACTAGTATCGGTTTCAATTTTGTCACCATACGATTTTATAGAAAAAACTTGAGTTTCGGGCGAGTTGACTACAATTCTATTTTTTTTACCATCAATAGTCACCAGCAATTCTGCCTTGACAAAATCAGACCATTGACCCCATTCGTTTTTGTTGTTCTTTTCAATATAGCTTACGCTGCTTGTTTTCATCTTAATAGTTTGTCCCAAAGAAGTGGTACTAAACCCTAAAGTTATAAAAAGAAAAAGGAGTTGAAAATGTTTCATGTAACGATTAATATTTGCGGTAAAAATACAAATTCTATTTTAAAAATAGAGTTCTTTTGAAGAAGGGGTACATTTAGAAATTTGCCATAACATTTTATACTTTTCAATGTAGTTTAGAATAGCATTTTAATACTAAAAGCATCAAATTAGATACTAAAAGGGTGGTTTTTGATGTTTTTAGTATCTTAAACCATACTTTTAGGGTTGTTTTTAATGCTAAAAGTATGAAAATAGATATATAAAGCATCTTTTTTGACCCTTTTAGTGTTGCATTCGATGCTAAAAGGGTGGAATTTTATCCTAAAAGGGTGAAATTTGAATTTAGATTTTGTAATTTTGAATTTTATAAAACAACTACGATGAATAAAAGTAACTACAACATCAATACTGGCAAGCTTTTGGAAAAAGTGATTGCCGAAAAGAAAATTACTAAGACTGATTTGGGAGTGGCCATCAATCGAAATGCTTTAGCAGTGTTGAAATATACCCGAAATGAAAGCGTTCAAACAGGTATTTTGATTGAACTTTGTTATGCGCTGGAGCACAATTTTTTTAAAGATATTGCCAATCAATTGCCCGATGGTTTCACTACAACCAATGTAACAGACCAGCATTTAATATCTGAAAAAGACCAATTAATTGTACAATTGTTAGAAGAAAATAAGGTGCTAAAAATTAAAAACGAAACCCTTTTAACTGTTTTAGGGAATAAGTAGTAATTTGAAAGAAACGAAAGTGGTGCGATATAGGAATTGATTTCAACTAGTGGCATAATTTCTATTCTAAAAAAAGACTTAGTAATTTTTGATAATGAAAAAATAAAGTATATTCGTTCATTATATAATTCATGATGATAAAAATGAAAAAAACACTCTTACTGATGCTGTTGTTTCCCATATTATTATTGGGACAAAAAAAGGAAGCAGTTTATAAAAAATTAGCTAATCTTACATGTGATTGTGCTGAAAAAAAAGCGCAAGAAAAGAATTTAACAAGCTATGATTTAGGAATCTGTATCTTTGACGCTTTGGACCAATTGGATGTAAAAGATCGAAAAACAATTAGTTACAATCCAGACAAAAAGATTGAAACGGGTATGGATATAGCCAAAAACGTTGGTGTTGAAATGGCTATTATTTGTCCCAACTATATCAAAATCACAAAAGATGAAGATCCCCCAGTAGTTGATTCTACTCAAGCAGTAGAAATCAAAACCATCAAAGGCAGTATTGACTCTATGGTTTCTAATGGGTTAAAGTTTATTTATATTATCGACGATAACCATCTTAAAAAAGAATTCCTATGGTTGGATGCTTTTGAGGGCGATTCATTATTTATTAAAGGAAAAGCAGCAATTGGCGACTCCATAGAAATACAGTATATCGAAACCAATTATTTTGACCCTAAAGAAAATATTTATAGAAAATACAATGTAATTAGCAGTATTAAATTGTTGTAAATAGAACGATATAAATTAAAAAAGTCCCGATAATTCGGGACTTTCTATCTATATTCTATTCTCTTTTTTCTATTCTCTTAAGAATTACAAATCAAATTTTATTCCTTGTGCTAATGGCAATTGATCCGAATAGTTAACGGTATTGGTTTGTCTTCTCATATACACTTTCCAAGCATCAGAACCTGATTCTCTTCCGCCTCCAGTTTCTTTTTCACCACCAAAAGCACCACCTATTTCAGCACCTGAAGTTCCAATGTTTACATTGGCAATGCCGCAATCAGAACCAGCAAACGACAAGAATTTTTCAGCTTCTTTCATTTCGTTAGTCATAATAGCAGACGATAAACCTTGAGCTACACCATTTTGTAGTGCAATAGCATTTTCAACTTCACCACTGTATTTCATTAAATATAAAATAGGCGCAAACGTTTCGTGTTGTACAATTTCAAAAGAGTTTTTAGCTTCAATTATCGCAGGTTTTACATAACAACCCGATTCATAACCTTGACCTGAAAGAACACCACCTTCAACCAATACTTTTCCGCCTTCCGCTTTTGCTTTTTCAATAGCCGCTAGATAAGTGTTTACCGCATCGGTATCAATTAAAGGTCCGATATGATTTTTTTGATCCAATGGATTGCCAATAGTCAATTGACCATAAGCCCCAACAATGGCATCTCTTACTTTATCATAAACCGACTCATGAATAATCAATCGTCTAGTAGAAGTACAACGTTGTCCTGCTGTTCCAACCGCACCAAAAACAGCACCAGGAACCACCACTTTTAAATCGGCCGTTGGCGTAATGATGATGGCGTTGTTTCCCCCCAGCTCTAATAATGATTTTCCAAAACGTTGAGCCACGGTGGTACCAACAATTCTTCCCATTCGTGTAGAACCTGTAGCAGAAATCAAAGGAATTCTAACATCAGTAGTCATCATTTCTCCTACTTTATAATCACCGTTGATGATGCAAGAAATACCTTCTGGTAAATTATTGGCTTTTAAAACACTCGCAATGATGTTTTGACAAGCTATAGAACATAAAGGGGCTTTTTCAGAAGCTTTCCACACACAAACATCACCACAAATCCAAGCTAATGCCGTGTTCCAAGACCAAACCGCTACCGGAAAGTTGAAAGCCGAGATAATACCAACCACACCAATAGGATGCCATTGCTCTCTCATCACGTGACCTGGACGTTCCGATGGAATAGTTTGTCCGTTCAATTGACGTGATAAACCTACCGCAAAGTCACAGATATCAATCATTTCTTGAACCTCACCATAACCTTCTTGCAACGATTTCCCCATTTCATAAGAAACTAATTTTCCTAGTGGTTCTTTCAATTCTCTTAATTTATTTCCAAATTGACGAACAATTTCGCCACGCTGAGGGGCAGGCATGGCTCTAAAAGTTAGAAAAGCAGCCGTAGCGGTTTGCATTACTTTTTCATAATCAGCAGCGGTGGTAGTTCTTACTTTTCCGATAAGTTGACCATCAACGGGCGAATAACTTTCTATTAGTTCTCCGTTTGAAAAATGATTGTTTCCTGTTGAAGTTCCTTCATTGATGGCTTTTACACCTAGAATTTCAAGTGCTTCGGTCATGCCGAATTGTTGAGCAATTGTTGACATTGTATATTTTATATGATTAATGTTTAAAATTTTAGCAAAAGTAATAGATTATTTTGAATATCTAGTCCTTCAATACGATGGAGAAATGACCAAAAAAATTATTTTTTATCCACAAATTTCTCATGGGTTTCCATCAAAGTACCGCAGTTAGTGCAGGTTCTTTTTTCTTCCGAATTGTAAAATTCTTTAAAGTGAGGCAAGAAATCTTTTTCAATATCGTGCAACTCAAAGTAAGCTTCATGCAGTTTATGATTACAGTGCTCACAAAACCAAAGCAAGCCATCCGTAAATCCTTTTCCAGCGCGTTTTCGTTCAATCACTAACCCAATTGAGTTTGCTGTTCTACTAGGCGAATGCGGAACTTTAGCAGGCAACAGAAACAGATCTCCTGCCGAAAGCATCATCGCTTTTTTCTGTCCGTCTTCTTGAATATATACCGTGATAGAACCTTCTAGCTGATAGAATAATTCTTCTGTTTCATTATAGTGATAATCTTTTCGAGCATTTGGCCCCGCCAAAATCATCACAATATAGTCCCCCGAATCCACATAAATGTTTTTATTCCCAACCGGTGGCACCAACAAGTGGCGGTTCTCTTCTATCCACTGGTTTAAATTGAATGGTTTTTGAACAGACATAGCAAGTTTATTTTTTTACGAAATTACTAAAAATAAAAAAGGTAAACGTGATTGCTTACCTTTTCTAGTTTAATTTTTAATGTGTTTTCGTTTTCAAATGATTGAATTGAATACTTTAGTTCATTAGTAACTTTGAAATCGTAATCATTTACCATAAATGCAAATTATTTAATATATATATTATTCCCCATATTATAAAACCTATTCCACCGGTATATCCTTGGAAATTATTAATAGAAGATAAAACACCTTTTTTAGAGTTTTTAGAAGTATACCAGAGAA
>CAIWKX010000105.1 GCA_903913315.1 uncultured Bacteroidota bacterium
AAAAATTGATATTTTTATAGAGACACTATAGATTTATTATAGATGAATTATAGATTTATGTTATTTTTACTATGGAGTTAATAGGTATTTATTAGTTATAATTAAGTTGTGTGGATTGAAATAAAAATAAATGATTATTATCTTATGTTTTTGCAATGAGGATTAATCACTACATAAAAATTATAGTGTATTTGTTTTAATTGTTATAGGAGAATAATGATATTATTGCAGTAATATATAAATTAAATAGTGCTGTAATTAAAAAAGTTATCAGGGATTTTGCTGATAACTTTTGCTTTAAAAAATGGAATTGAAAAATTTAATCGTAATAAAATAATAGTAAAAAATAATGAGATATTATTTTGAAAAACGATGTAATGTATACGTCATTGTTGCTAATAAAAAGAAAGCCATTGCTTGATGTGTTACGCCAAGCCAAAGAGGCACAGCATTTACTAAAGTTAATACACCAAGAGTAAATTGAAGCACTACAATAAAAATTAAAGCATTCAGTCCATTTTTTTGCTCTTGAGTTAGGATGTGTTTTTTGCTTTTAAAATATAAGAATACTATAATTGCTACTACTACATATGCCATAGTTCTGTGTACAAATTGAACACCACTTTTGCCTTCTGTAAATCGTTCCAGCCAAGTGTTTTTTTCTAGTATAATACTATCGTGAAAGAATTGTCCATCACTCATGAATGGCCAGTGGTTGTGAATAAAACCAGCATCTAAACCGGCTACAAAACCTCCATAAATAATTTGTAATAGAATTAAAAAAAATGTGATACGAGCTATTTTTCTTAGCGGTAATAGTACTTCTGTTTTGTTAGGATAAATTAAATCTAATGCTACCCAAAGTGTGTAAGCAAAGGTAATGAAAGCAAATGTTAAGTGTAATGAAAGTCGGAAGTGGCTAACATCTGGCATGTCTTTTAATCCGCTCGCAACCATAAACCAACCAAGAAAACCTTGAAAGGCTCCCATTCCTAAAAGAATGAAACATTTTTTTAATGTTGGGTACTCTAATTTTTTCTTTGCCAAGAAATAGACAAATGGAATAATAAAAACAAAGCCAAGTATGCGTCCGATAAATCGGTGGAACCATTCCCAAAAATAGATGAATTTATAGTCGGCAAGCTGAAAATTTGTATGACTGTTTATTAATTTGTATTCGGGGAATTGTTTGTAAGCTTCAAATGCTTGTTGCCATGCCGCTTCGCTTAGAGGAGGTAAAGTATCCGTGACCAGATGCCAATCGGTCATGGATAAACCAGAATTGGTTAAACGTGTAATTCCTCCCACAACAACCATTACAAATACTAAAAAACAACCTGATAGTAGCCAATAAACGACCGATTTGTTATTATTCATTTTTTTAATTTTCAAAGATTGAAGACTAGTTGATTTTTAATGTTTTTTCAAATGCTTTTCTTGGACTTCCTCTAAAATAGACTTCCCCACAATAGGTGTAATTCATTTTCTCAAAAATTTTAAGCATTGCAAAATTATCAAAATTGGTATCTACTTTAATACTAAAAATTGAATTTTTTAATGCAAAAGCCTCAACATTTTGAAGCATTATTTGAGATAAGTTTTGACCCAAATAGCATGTTGCAATTGCAATTCGATGTACTACTACAAAATCTGAATTGGTCAACCATTTGCCAATAATTTTTTCATATTCAGGTTCGTTATTAATAAGTACAGCGCAATACCCAATGATTGTATTTTCATTCGTTAATACAAATCCTTCCCCTTTATTTATGTCATTTTCAATTATTTCAGTATTAGGATAGCCATCTTGCCATTGTTTGCTTCCATCATTTTTTCTTCGTTCAATGGCATGTTGAATGATTTCCCAAATAGTTGTTATTTCAGACAATAATGCTTTTCTAAATTGGTATGTCGGCATTGGGTATATAACTAAATTATACTTTCTTCAATCCTAATTTTTCTGCTCTTTTCAAAACAAAGTCATAAGCAGCTTGATATTCATTTGGTATATCACCTTCGAGTATAGCTTCTTTGACAGCTTCTTTTAGGATTCCAATTTCACGAGAAGGTTTTAAATTAAAGAGTTCCATAATTTCTTCTCCCGAAATAGGGGGTTGAAATTGACGTATATGGTCGCGTTCTTCTACTTCAATAATCTTCTTCCGAACGATATCAAAATTGTTATGGTATTTCTTAAATTTTGCAGGATTCTTAGTAGTAATATCTGCTTCGCACAAGGTCATTAAATTATCGACATCTTCGCCAGCATCAAAAACCAATCTTCGAACAGCGCTATCGGTCACAATTTTCTCTGCTAAAACAATAGGTCGCGAACTCAATGTAACCATTTTTTGAACAAATTTTAATTTGTTGTTTAATGGCATGTGTAATCTTTCAAATATTTTTTTTACCATTTTTCCCCCTAGGAATTCATGACCATGAAATGTCCATCCTTGTTTTTGAGTAAATTTTTTGGTCGGTGCTTTCCCTATATCATGGAGTAGGGCGGACCATCGCAACCAGACATCGTCAGTATTTGGGCAAATATTGTCTACAACTTCTAGGGTATGGTAAAAATTATTTTTATGCGTATGACCTTCAATTTCTTCTACATTATTTAAAGCAGTTAATTCGGGTAGTATGATAGCTAAAAGCCCAGTTTTATATAAATGTAAAAAACCTATTGAGGGTTTGTCTGTTGTTAGTATTTTGTTCAATTCATCTACAATTCGTTCTCCGGAAATGATGGCAATGCGCTCTTTATTTCTAGCTATAGCTTCTAATGATGCAGCTTCAATTTCAAAATTCAATTGGGTGGCAAATCGGATTCCTCTTAGCATTCGTAAAGGATCATCAGAATAAGTAATATCTGGATTTAAAGGTGTTTTGATGATTTTATTTTCTAAATCCTCTAGGCCATTGAAAGGATCAACTAGATCACCGTAGTTAGTGATATTCAAAGAAAAAGCTAAGGCATTAATAGTAAAATCACGGCGATTTTGATCGTCTTCAAGGGTCCCACTTTCCACTAAAGGATTGCGACTGTCTTGATTGTACGATTCCTTTCTAGCACCAACAAATTCGATATCAATTTCTTTATAGCGTAACATCGCCGTTCCATAATTTTTAAAAACTTGAACTTTAGGTTTGTTGGGAATTAATTCAGAAACTTTTAAAGCCAGTTCTATTCCGGAACCAATAGCAACGATATCAATATCTTTTTTAAAATCTCTTTCAAGAAAGTAATCGCGAACAAAGCCACCAATGACATAACTTTCAAGATTAAGTTCTTGACTTGCTTTTGCAATAATTTTAAAAATGGGATTATTTAGTGCTTTAGTGTAATTCATTAATTTTATTTCAAGTTTCAAGTTTCTGAAGAGCTAATTTGAAACTTGAAATATATTTTACTTACGTATTATCTTAACTTGATTATCCAAGGAAAGTTTAATAATTGTAGATGGATTTTTGCAAACTTTATCATGGTGCAAATTTACTACATAGTCAACACCTTTAATAATTTCTGGACTAATTTCTTTAAAAGTTTTTGGGGCAAACATACCAGAGATATTAGCTGACGTGGAAACCAATGGACGTTTCATGCGCTCTAATAGTTTGAAGCAAAAAGGCTCTTTTATTATTCTTACACCAAGCGTTTTATCATCGGCAATAATAGTAGGAGCTACATTTCTAGGATTATCTAGGATTAACGTTGTTGGCTTTTCGGATAAATCCCATATTTCCCAGGCTACATCAGGAATTTCTTTAAAGACATTGTACATCATTTTTTCACCATTCATCAGCACAATCATGCTTTTAGAATCGTCACGTTGTTTTAGTGCATATATTTTTGCAACAGCCTCTACATTAGTGGCATCGCAACCAATTCCCCAAACGGTATCGGTAGGGTACAATAGTATGCCACCTTCTTTAATAACTTCATAGGCATTGTGGACTTCAGTATTGATATCACTCATTGGATAAAAATGTAATTATTTTAAGACAAAATTAAATAAATTTTAACAAAAAGATTAAGATAAGTTTAGATTAATTTTAACTAACAAATTATTTCCATTGTCCTATTTTTGTTTATGGATTTTAAGAACATATCTATCTTAGTTGCTACTAATCACTTAGAGAGTGTAGGAGGCACTGAAACTTATACTTATGCTATTCTAAATGAATTATCCAAAAGAAAATATAACGTTGAATATTTTACTTTCCGTAAAGGTTTTTTTTCAGATAAAATAGAGAATGAACTAGGGATAAATTTCATGTCAAAGAAAAAATATGATTTGATTTTGACCAATCATGTTAGTTGTGTTAATCATTTGTATAAAAAAGGATTTACTATTCAAACTTGCCATAGTATTTTTTCGGAAATTGAAAATCCAAGTTTGTTTGCAGATGGCTATGTTTCAATATCTGAAGAGGTTCAAGAACATCTTCTCCATAAAGGGTGCGCTAGTAAATTAATTTATAATGGAATTGATACCGATCGGTTTGAACCCAAAAATGAATTAAATGATGAGTTAAAGACTGTTCTAAGTCTAAGTCATTCTCATGAATTTAATACTTATTTAGAAGGTGCTTGTTCAAAATTGAACCTTGAACTCATTTGTTTTAATAAATTTGAAAATCCCATTTTTGAAATTGAGGAAGCAATAAATCAGGCTGATGTTGTTTTTGCTTTGGGTCGTTCTGCTTATGAGTCTATGGCTTGTGGTCGTCCTGTTATTGTATTTGATAAAAGGAGTTATTTTAAACCTCTTGGTGATGGTTATATAGCGCATCATCTAGTTTCTAGTCTTAAAAATAATTGTTCAGGTAGGTTTTTTAAATTGGAAGTAACAGAAGAAAATTTACTAAAATCTTTAAAAAAATACAATAAATGCGATGGGAAAATATTTAGAGATTTTGCTTTAGAAAATTTAAAAATATCCTATACTGTGGATAGTTATTTGAATTATTATGAAAGTCTAATTTCAAGTGAGATGCCTAACTTTAAGAAAAAATTTGATTTTTATTCTTGTATAATAGGTAAAAGGTGGACAAAAAAACTTTTGAAAACTTTTAGAAAGTCAAATTATATTAGGTGGAAAGAAGAATTTTTTTCTACATAGAAAGTTGAAGTCGTTTAAAAAATGTCATAATTTTCTTTTTCCTTTTCTTTTGTCTTTCATTTTTCTAAAGAAATATAAGATGGGGTTGTATTTCATCATTTTCTTATTTTCATCAATATATTTGTTCAGTAGCATTTCTTTAGTTTCAAAAAATAAGGTATCCTTATACTTCTCACTAAGTTTTTTATATTTTTCATATTGAAAGAAAAAAGCTCTTGTTGTCATTTTATAATCCTTAAATGAATTAGGTTTTTTGTTTTCAAGAGTTAAATTGTAACTATTAAAATTTTCTTTTTTTATTCTAGAAGTATCAGAAATTGAGCCTAAGCCTAATTGTTGATTGCTATGTATTCTGTAGGAAATCAAATTTTCAGTCGAATAATAAAGTGTTTTTTTGTTGGCTAAAAAGAAAGCTATCCACTCATCGTGAATAAAATCATCGCCTGTCTTGAAGGGTATGCAACAAGTTTTCACCTCTTTTTTTATGCATAAGGTAGCCCCAGTGAGGTAATTGCCTTTAAAAATTAGTAATTTTATTAAATTATCAGCGTTATAATTTTCATTTTCAAAAAAGCACACAAAATCCCATAATGTCAAATTTTTATAAATTGAGTTACTATTTTCATCTATGAAATTGGAATTCGAAAATACACCATCTGCTTTTTCATTAGCCTCAAAAACAGAAAGAATTTTTTCTACTTTATCACTTCTCCATACATCATCTTGGTCGGAAAAGAAAATATAATCGCCAGTTGTTAATTGGAGTGCTTTTTCAAAATTGGCATTACTTTTTAAGTTAACCTCATTGCAATATAATTTGAATAGTGAAGAATTTTTTTCAATATATTTTTTAATAATAGGTATCGTATTATCATTGGAACAATCATCACATATAATTATTTCGTCGACAGCAATTGTTTGATTCAAAATTGAATCTAACTGTTCTTCAATAAATTTTTCACCATTGTAAGTGCAAAGTGCAACTGAAATCTTACTTTTCATAGTTTACTTATTCGATGTATTTACCCATTTTGTTATTTTTAAAATCTGATTTTGCTTTATACTTATATTTGATAGCTTCAAAAATATTGATAGAATATTTTATACTTTTTCTAATCATATATAAATAACGACGATTTAAATTTACTATTAATTCAGGAAAAATGTCTTTATATTTATTTTCTAGATAAAGCATATTTCTATACATATAGTAAATTCTTATGGGAGAATGAATTGTGCGTTTCTTTTTGAACAAAAATAAAGTATAAATTGTTCCTCTGAATATAGGTTCCCC
>CAIWKX010000106.1 GCA_903913315.1 uncultured Bacteroidota bacterium
GTACTGATACATACCGTTGGTGTACTTGATGCAGCACTTACTGTATTGGCTGGCGTTACGGTAATTGTTCCTGTAGCATTTACGGTTCCACAACCTCCTGATAATGGGATGCTGTAATTGAAGGTTCCTGATGCTGTTGGCGTACCACTAATAGTTATAGTATTAGTTGCCCATACAGCCGTTACTCCTGTTGGTAAACCTGTAGCGGCTCCTATTCCTGTAGCCCCTGTAGTAGTATGGGTAATAGCGGTAAGCGCTGTACTGATGCATAACGTTGGTGTACTTGATGGGGCACTTACGGTATTGGCTGGTGTAACCGTCACTACCCAAGTCGATGCTGAAGTTACAAAAGCAGACGAACATGTTCCATCTTTTGCTTGTCGGCGATAATACGTAGTGGCAGTCAAGGGACCCGAAGGTGTGTAGGTTGCGGTATTAGAGTTTATTGTAGTCACTCCTGTAGAAAAATCGGAAACAGTACTACTTTGCCATTGATAAGTTATAGAATTATCCCCTCCACTAGCTGCGGTAGTTGATCCTATAGCGATGGTCGGGGAGGTATTATAACAAATGGTTTGTCCCGTACTAGCAATAGTACCTGAAACGAATGGGGGCAATATATTTTGTGCTGCTGAAGTATATACTGTATTTCCAGGACCTACACCTCCTCCATTATTTCCAAACCATGAAACCCCTTCATAAACCATATCAAAAATAAGGTTATTACTTCCAGCAGCTAAATCTGTTCCATAAACGGGACCTACAGTAGCATTGGATGCTTTAATAGTGAGGGTATAAGTTGTTGTTTGACCTGGGGCCAAATTATTAGCAGAAGTCCTTACATGATAATCATTCCAATTGGCACCATTCGTATTCCATTTTAATCCAATATTAATAACTGGTGTCCCAGAAGTTCCATCAGTCCAGGTTGCAGTTCCTATATTTTTTACTGTAATACTTACATTTCTAGTTTCTCCCGGACACCAATTGGTAGACCCTAATGAAGCGGATATGAATTGTGCTTTATATGTTTTTTGATTGTACGTTATTTTTATCTGACCACCACCCCCGTTTCCTCCACTTCTGCTAGTAAAAGCACTATTTACACGAGCACCTGCACCACCACCTCCATTTGTGGCTGTGGCTCCATTAGCATCGGAAGTAGAACCTGAAGCTCCTGCACCACCGCCAACAACTGCAACTCCTCCTGTAACACCAGTAGCTGTATTACCATTAGAACTAGTTCCTGCGCTACTTCCACCTCCTCCTCCAGAAGCTCCTCCTGCTCCTCCTGCTGCTCCTGCTCCTCCATAATAATTATAAGGAGAAGTGTTGCCTAAATTACCCGTAGTTAAAGCTGAAGCACCTACAGCACTAGTATTAGCTGTACTAGACGATGCTCCTCCAAGACCTCCTTTTGCTAAAATAGTTGTAGTAGTATTAAACCAGGTATCTCCACCTGCTCCACCTGCAGAATTGCTTCCAACACCACCTGCTCCAACTGAAACTGTATAAGTGGTGCTAGGAACAACTGAAAGTGCTGAGTTTTTAACATAAGAACCTCCTGCTCCTCCTCCGCCAGCAGCTGGATATGCAAAAAACGAATTTCCAGCACCTCCGCCAGCACCTCCGCCTCCCCAACATTCAACCATAACGCTAGTAACACCTACTGGAGCAGTCCATGTTCCAGTAGTGTTAATTGTTACTGATGAAGTTGTAGGAACAGAAATTGTTGCTGTATTGTTAGCACTTAAAACACTTGAACAAGAATTAATATTCGAAATCGAGGTTATGGTAATTAGGGTATTACCTGAATTTGTTAGTGATGCTGTTGTAAAAGTTCCTGAATTACCACTAAAAACCATCGATGAGGTTAGTCCAGTAGCAGTATTATCTCCTGAAAAATTATAGGTTATCGTGTAAGTATCATCATTTAACGTTGTCGAATTAATGGTGATAGTGGATGTATTTCCTGCTGTAGGAGAAGTAACACTTCCTATACTAAAATCAGTAATATCCGATGAGGATACAGTTAACGTTCCATTTGTATAACTAATAGTATAATTAGTGAGTCCAGTACCTAATGCGGCAGATGGAACTATAGAATAAGTTCCAGCACTAGCACTTGAAGTGGCTCCCGTACTTGAAAGCGTTACAGAACTCACAGTATCTGAAACCAAAAGTCCAGTAGTAGAAAATTGTGAACCTGTAAAGGTAAGAGTTGAACCAAAGCATTTTAAAGTATTATTTGCGGTAATGGTTAGTGGAGCTGCGGTAATAGTACCACTACCAGCGCCATTGGCTAAACTATAGTTAGAAGCCAAACCGCCATTGGTACCGTTCGATAAAGAATAGACTATAGTTGCTGGTTTATTTGTACCCACAGTTGCATCGGCATAAGTAGATGAAGTAACCGAAGTTATAAGAGTTTCAGTACCTACTAATCCCGACAATGCACCTGCCGTTACTGTTCCAGAAGTTGCACTACCATTATACACTTTAGCCGCGATGGTTGGAGCCCCTATGGTTAATGCTTTTGGAGTAATCGTTTGTGTTACTGCCGATGAGGTGCTATTGTCGTTAGTATTATCGCCTAAATAAGCCGCAGTGATACTATGTGTTCCTGCTGACAGTTGCGCAGCCGATGTGTTGAAAGTAGCTGTTTTTGTAGTTGATCCAGATAAAGTTCCTGTTCCTAAAGAGGTAGCGCCGTCAAAAAATTGCACCGTACCTGTGGCTGTATTGGGCGTTACTGTGGCTGTAAAAGTAACAGTAGTTCCATAAGCAACTGAGGAATTAGAACTACTAACTACTGTTGTTGTTGGCGTCTGTGCTTTAAATGTTGCTATGGCTGCTGACCATTGAGAACTTGAACTTATGCTTCCACCTGAACTAGCTGTACCTGTTGTTGTTACTAATTTCTCTAAAGCATACACTTTTGCATTGTTTTGTGAAGGACCATCAGTTGAGGCTGCATTAGCTACACTTGCAAAAGAATTTGTAGGTGTTCCAATGGTATAACCACTATTTACTAAACCAACACCTCCTACTAACAATTCATTAGCTTGACTAGTAGTCGTTGTTGTACCTGTTGAAGCCGTGCTTGAATTACCCGTATTACTAGAGGTCTTATCCACGGGGCTTGCCAAAATAATACTACTATATTCTACTATAACAGCCGCTGAGCGGGTACTCGATTGATTAATTGTGATTGAAGTTCCTGCACTCGAAACATTCGGAGCATACCAAATTTCAGTGGTGGAACCATTTGAATTTGCTACTTGTGTTACTCTTGTCCAAGTAGCACCTGTTTGCGAAATGCTCGTTACAATTCCTGTACTAGAACCTCTGGTAGCAATTACCGCCACAAGTGTATTTCCGCTTATTGGTGCTGAAGATAAACTAACAGCAAAGGATGTAGCCGTATTTGTTCCTGTATTGCCAGTGGCCGATTGAACTCTCGTAATTGGATTTTGTGCAAAAACACCTAAAGAGTAAAAAAGTACGAAAAAGAAACTCAAAATAACTCTTTTTTTCTTAAAAAACATCAAGTAAAAAAAATACTTAAAAATAGATTCACACGAATTATTAAATTTAGAATTCGTTGTAACAGAAACAAAACTATTAGTTCTGCGATTAGTGTAAGAATTAACCATAATATAGATGTTTTAATTGGTAAATTGGGGAACTAGATTATTCAACGAAACAAATTTATTGTATTTTTTTTAAACATAAATACCTTTTATCGATGAAAGCTTGTAATTTATCGATAAAATACAACATACTGTAATATATGTAGGATTTTGACTTCAAAAAAAGATGCTGCTTTATGCTGAAATCACAGAAATTTTATAAAGTAATAGATTACAGATTGATAATTTAAGGTTGACTCTTTCTGTTAGAATATAGGCTATTTTATAAAATGCAACTAATTAAAAGGTCTTACAGTTACTTGCATTATCTGAGATTCTATTGCAATGAAATAAATTTTCTTTTTAGACTAGAAGAATTGATGACTTTAAAGCATGACAAAGACGTAGTATACACATAACCTATATATTATCAGTTGATGATAATAATAAGTAACTAAAAGTATCATTTTAGTTGAGATGCAGTGCGCCTATTCTAGTGAGTCTAGTTTGGATTTGTCTTTTTTAGAAATACTATTCCTTTAGACACTATTTTTGGGGAACTAAACTCGAATAACTAAATGGAAATTTAAGATAAGAGATTGTCTTTTTTTATTACAGTTACATAAAAAGAAACAATTAATGGATTAATCCTTTTCAGGTAGTGATACCTCGCCGTTCCAATTCATAAAGCCACCATCAAGATTATAGGTGTATTTAAAACCCAATTGATTCATAATACTGCAAGCTTGCGCACTTCTTCCTCCTGCTTTACAATACACATAGTA